>JAEDOK010000006.1 GCA_016302005.1 Oscillospiraceae bacterium
TTTTGCCCACGCAGACAGAGCCGCTGATTCAACAGGACATGTCCCCGCCCTACAATCGCTTTTCACGATTCACTGAATTCCTCCGTAAGGCGCGTCAGGGATGCCGCGCGCTACGGGGTCGGCGGGGTGCCTGCACGCTGGCGGCTGATAGCCGCCCCTACGATTTATAAGGAGTTGCGGGATATGAATAAACAAATGCGCAGCTTGTCTCTGCTATATCGCCTTTTGCGCGGGGAGGCGCTGTCCGTGCGGGCACTGGCGGAGGAGTTCGGGGTGTCCGAAAAGACGATCTCGCGGGATCTTTTTGAATGCAAGGCGTTTTTCTGCGAGTGCCGCGACATTGCGGGAAACGCAGAGCCGGAATATGACCAGCGCACCAAAACCTATCGTCTGTCTCCCGACGATTTTCTGACCAATCAGGAGATGTTCCTGCTGCTGAAGCTGCTTTTGGGCACGCGGGCGTTGAGCCGTGAGGAGCTTTTGCAGCTCGTCGAAAAGCTCAAGCGCTTCACCACGCAGGCAGACCGCGCCTGCTTGGAGGAGATGATCGACGCGGAGCAGCGCTACTATGAGCCGGTGCACCATGACTGCAAGTCCCTCAAGCAGACGTTATGGCAGGTAATGCGCTGCATTGACCGCCGCTGCGAGATCACCATCCGCTATTATAAAATGGATCGTTCGGAGGTTACGCGCCGCATCTGTCCCCTGTCTATTTTGTTCTCGGAATACTATTTCTATCTGATCGCGGTGCGGGCGGACGACGCGGCGCAGAAGCCGATCTATTTCCGCATTGACCGCATTCACGGTATTGTCGAGCATCGGGAGTGCTTTGCGCGCACGCCGCAGCTCCGCTTCAACGAGGGCGCGTTCCGCCGCCGCAATCAGTATATGCTCCCGGGCAAGGAGCGCAGCATTCGCTTTGCCTTTTCCGGCCCCTCCGTGCAGGCGGTTTTGGATCGTCTGCCCACCGCACGCATTGTCGGGCAGGAGGGAAAACGCTATGTCTTGGAGGCAGAGGTCTATGGAGACGGCATTAAAATGTTCCTACTGAGTCAGGGCAGCTGGGTCAAGGTGCTTGCGCCTGCCGAATTCGTCGAGGAAATGCGCAAGGAGATCGACAAAATGCAGGCGAGCTATGTGGAAACGCCGGAATAACGCGAATCACCACACAAAATGGAGGTGCCCATTTTGTGTGGTGATTCGTATGTTATGGCGATGCGCGTCATTGGTCGGTAGTTCCTGCACCGGTTTATGACATATCCCTGCCCTACAGGGGAGAGCCGGGCTGCATGGGAAAAATTCAGATTACAGGGTGGCGGCGAGGACGGCTTTGATGGTGTGCATGCGGTTCTCCGCCTCGTCAAAGACGATGGACTGCTTGCTCTCAAAGACCTCGTCCGTGACCTCCAAGGCATCTAAGCGGAATTTTTCACCGATCTGTCTGCCGATGCCGGTGTTGAGGTCGTGGAAGGCTGGCAGGCAGTGCATGAAGACGGCGTGCTCTCCCGCATTTTCCATCAGCTTTCGCGTGACCTGATAGGGGAGCATCTTCGAAATGCGCTCCTCCCATGCCTCCATCGGTTCGCCCATTGAGACCCATACGTCCGTATAGATGACGTCTGCGCCTGCGGTCGCCTTCATGGGATCGGTCTCGAAGGCAAGCGTTGCGCCGGTCTGCGAAGCGATCTCCTCACAGCGGGCAATCAGGTCGGGATTCGGGAAATAGCCCTCCGGCCCGCAGGCGACAAAGTGCAGCCCTAACTTCGCGCAGCCGATCATCAGGGAATTTGCCATGTTATAGCGGCAGTCACCCATGAAGACGAGCTTCCTGCCCCGCAGCGAGCCGAAATGCTCACGGATGGTCAGCATATCCGCAAGGATCTGCGTGGGGTGGTATTCGTTCGTCAGACCGTTCCAGACAGGCACGCCGGCATGCTTTGCCAGTTCCTCGACGATCTCCTGCCCAAAGCCGCGGTACTCAATGCCGTCATAGAGCCTGCCGAGGACGCGGGCGGTGTCCGCGATGGACTCCTTTTTGCCGATCTGCGAGCCGGTCGGGTCGAGATAGGTCACATGCATGCCGAGATCGTAGGCGGCGACCTCAAAGGAGCAGCGGGTGCGGGTGGAGGTCTTTTCAAAGATCAGCGCGATGGATTTACCCTTGCAGGTGTCGTGCGGGACGCCCGCCTTTTTCTTTGCCTTGAGGTCGGCGGCGAGGTCGAGCAAGCCCGTGATCTCCTCGGGGGTGAAGTCCAGCAGGGTCAGAAAATTCTTGCCTTTCAGATTCATATTGTCCTCCTATTCAGCCGCGCATTCCATCAGCTTCTGCACGGCGGTTTCCAAAAGTTCCATCGGGATATTTAAGGCGGGGAGCAGGCGGATCTTCTGCTTCGCGGTTGTGACCAGCACGCCCTTTTGCAGCGCCAGCTCCGCAAATTCGCGCGCGGGCTTCTCGACCTCCAAGCCGAGCATCAAGCCCATGCCGCTCACGCTTTTGATCCCCTTGCAGCCGGAGAGGGTACGGAATATGTAATCCGAACGTTCCCTTACGCCGGCAAGCAGCTTGTCGTCGATGCGGCTTAGGATATTCACCGCGCCCGCGCAGCAGGTTGGGTTGCCGCCGAAGGTCGAGCCGTGGTCGCCGGGGCGGAAGACCTCCGCCGTCCGCGCGCCGAACAGCGTCGCGCCAATGGGAAGCCCACCCCCCAAGCCCTTCGCTGTGGTGACGATATCGGGCTGCAAGCCGTATTCCATATAGCCGTAAAGGTGTCCGCTGCGTCCGTTGCCCAGCTGCACCTCGTCGGCGATCAGCAGAAGGTCATATGCTTCCGCGATCTCGCGCAGCGCGTCGGCGTAATCCTGCCCGATGGGCATCACGCCGCCCTCGCCCTGCACCGCTTCAAACATCAAAGCGGCGCATTTATGCTCTTTGACGAGCAGCTCCAATTCCTCCCGGTCGCCTGCCGTGGCATAGAGAAAGCCCTCGGGGAGCGGCTGATAGTCCTTATGGTAGACATCCTGTCCCGTAGCGGCAAGGGTTGCCAGCGTGCGTCCGTGGAAGCTGTGCTTCAGGGTCACGATATTGTAATATTCCGCGCCCTTCTGCTCCGTGCCCCATTTCCTTGCCGCCTTGATGGCGCATTCGTTCGCTTCCGCGCCGGAGTTCGAGAAAAAGACGCGGGACATGCCCGTCCGTTCACAGAGCATCTGCGCAAGGGTTGCCGTGGGCGCGGAATAATAGAGGTTGGAGCAGTGCTGAAATTTGCCGAGCTGCGCGGTCACTGCCGCCTTCCACTGCTCGTCGTTCAGTCCGAAAATATTCACGGCGATGCCGCTGCCGAGGTCGATGTACGATTTGCCGTCCGTATCCCGCACGAGGGAGCCGCTGCCCTCGGAAAGCTCCATCGGGAAACGGTTATAGGTGTGCGCAAGGTAACGGCGGTCCAGCTCCGAAGTGTTCATTGGATGCCTCCGAAAAAGATTTGTTCGCTTCATTATACCGAATCCGCGAATCGGGGTCAAGCCCCAATCCGAGAATTCAGCTTTTCTCGCGTTTTTTTACGAAATAGACCTTTCCTTTGCAGTCTACGGTCATTAAAAGCACTTCCGAAAGCGCACAGTTCCGCTTTTGCAGCTCCTTTTTGATCCACATCTCGTCCCGCTTTGCAATTTCCATATTCTCCCGCATCAGATTGCCGTCAGAGATCAGCGTCACGGGCAGCTCTGTCTCGCTTGCTTGGATGCCCGCGTCCCTTGCCGAGGAGGGACGATCCTTGGCATAGAGCAGCGTCGAGAGCTGCCCGTTCGTCTCCAAGATCGCGAATTTGACCTCCGACAGATCGAAAATCTCCTGCTCCCGCAGGTGCATCGTCAGCTCGTCTAAATTGACATGGGTTTGGCGAAGATTCTTTTCCAGAATCCGCCCGTTTTCAATGAGAATCACCGGCTTGCCGCACAGCAGACGACGCACACGGATGGAGCGGAACATCAAAAACGCCATCAGCATCTCCGCTGCGATGACCAGCCCGATGGGGACAAGACCGTGCAGAATGGAACGGTCCGGCTCCTCCATCGGGATGGTCGCGAGGTTTGCCAACAGCATCGTCACGACGAATTCCGAAGGCTCCATCTCTCCAATCTGACGCTTGCCTAAAAGCCGCACCGTCACGATCAGCACCATATGAAACAGCACGGTTCGCCAGATCATCGTCCACATACGCCATCGCCTCCGACGGATAGTTTGCACGCCGAATGCGTGTTTCATCCGTTTTTGAGAAAGAGGGGAATTGAAAATGATAAATCTGTCGTTAATTTGTATAAATTTTCCTGCCGGAAAAAGGAGAGGTTTGTGGACGCCTATGAAATCTTCAAAAAGACTTGCAATTTCGAAGTTTATCCGCTAAACTGTTACAATCACGGATCAAAGAAACGATTTGGAGGGATAAAAATGAAAAAAATCAGCGAGCTATTCGGCGAGAATGTGTTCAGCAAGGCAGTGATGCGTGAGCGTCTGCCCCGTGAGGTCTATCAGGAGGTCGTCAATGTTGAGCAGCACGGCGGACAGATCTCCATGGCGGCTGCCGATGTTGTCGCAAAAGCCATGATGGAATGGGCGGTTGAAAAGGGCGCGACCCATTATACCCACTGGTTCCAGCCGCTGACGGGCATCACGGCGGAAAAGCATGACTCGTTTCTCTCCCTGCCGGACGAGCAGGGCAGAGTCATTCTGAAGCTGACGGGCAAGCAGCTTATCATGGGTGAGCCGGATGCATCCTCCTTCCCCTCGGGCGGTCTGCGTGCGACGCACTATGCCCGAGGCTATACCGCATGGGATATCACCTCGCCTGCCTTTGTCAAGGAGATGTCCTGCGGAACGATCTTGTGCATTCCGACGGTTTTCGTCTCTTATTCGGGCGAAGCGCTGGACAACAAGACACCGCTGCTGCGCTCCATGCAGGCGCTGTCCCAGCACGCGCTGCGCATCCTGCGGCTGTTCGGCGACACGACTGCGAAAAAGGTCGTCCCCTCGGTCGGCGCGGAACAGGAATACTTTATTGTTGACCGTCAAAAGTACTTACAGCGCCGCGACCTTATCTATACCGGCAGAACTCTCTTCGGCGCTCCCGCACCCAAGGGACAGGAGCTGGAGGATCAGTATTTCGGCGTCATCCGCGAGCGCGTCGGCGCGTTTATGGCGGAGCTGAATCATGAGCTGTGGAAGATGGGCATCACCGCCACCACCCAGCACAACGAGGTCGCGCCTGCGCAGCATGAGTGCGCTCCGATCTTCAGCACCTGCAATGTCGCGGTCGATCAGAACCAACTGATGATGGAGACGATGAAGCGCGTTGCCTCCAAGAACGGCTTGGTATGCCTGCTGCATGAGAAGCCCTTCGCGGGCGTGAACGGCTCGGGCAAGCACAACAACTGGTCCATCGCCACGGACACGGGCGAGAACCTGCTCGACCCCGGCAAGACCCCGAATGACAACCTGCAATTCCTTTTGGTGCTCTCCTGCATCATCAAGGCGGTTGACCGCCATGCGGACCTTCTGAGAATGTCCACCGCCTGCGTCGGCAACGATCTTCGTCTCGGCGCGGACGAGGCGCCTCCCGCGATCATCTCCATCTTCCTCGGCAATCAGCTGGAGGATGTTGTGGAGCAGATCGTCGAAAACGGCACGGCTGCCGGCTGCATCGCGGGCGGTCAGCTCGACACGGGCGTTTCGACCCTCCCGCTCATTGACAAGGACGCGACCGACCGCAACCGTACCTCTCCCTTTGCCTTCACGGGCAACAAGTTCGAGTTCCGCATGGTCGGCTCCTCTGACTGCATTGCAAATGCCAACACCGTTCTCAACACGATCGTCGCCGAGGCATTCAGCGAGGCGGCGGATGTCCTGGAGCAGAGCGACGATTTGGAGACTGCCGCAAACCGGCTGATCGCGGAGAATCTGCGCAATCACAGCCGCGTTGTGTTCAATGGCAACGGCTACAGTCAGGAATGGGTCGAGGAGGCAGCACGACGCGGCCTGCCGAATCTGCCGAGCATGGTGTCCTCCGTGCCGAGTCTGACGACGGAGAAGGCAATCACGCTGTTTGGCAAATTCGGCGTGTTTACCAAGGCGGAGCTGGAATCCCGCAGCGAGGTCATGTACGAGACTTACGCCAAGGTCACGCTGATCGAGGCACGCACGATGCTCCATATGGCGTCGAAGCATTACATCCCCTCCGTTGTGCGTTATTCGGCGCGTCTGGCGGACTCTATCTGCAAGGTGCGCTCCGCCTGTCCGGAGGCGGATACCGCCGTACAAGAGGAGCTTTTGAAGGAGACGAGCACCCTTCTGACCGAGGCGAGAGCAGCGCTCAAGGGTTTGGAAGCCGCCGTCGCCGAGAGCAACGAGTTAGACTGCGTGTGTGAAATGGCGAACTTCTGCCACGACACCGTCGTGCCCACGATGCACGCCCTTCGGACACCGATTGACAAGCTGGAACTGATTGTCGATAAGGCAATCTGGCCCGTCCCGACCTATGGTGATCTGATGTTTGAGGTATAATAAAATAGGTATGAGACAAGCGCCTCCCTGCAAGACACGCAGGAAGGCGCTTTTTAAACATTGAACCAAATAGGCTAAGGACGAATGATGAATGGCTGAGCAGCATTCCCCGCCCTACAGGGAGCCTCATGACAATGATACGCACCGTCGGTACTTCCTGCACCGGCGCGCCGGGGTCGTTAGCGCAGCCGTTCGCGACGAAGGAGCGTTACGGATGCGGCATACCCCTTGCGGGTGCACGCCCTACGGCGAGAGTGCGGCAGATGGGCGCAGGGATTGCCCAAGGATGAAAGGAGCGGCGATTGCGAGGGAAAAACGGCGGGTAGGAAAAAAACAGGTGCAATTTCGGAAACGGTGTGGTATGATACACTCGAGGTGATTTAGAATGCAGGAGAAAAATAGGGAAGAGACTCGTGAAGAAATGACGGAACAGAGCGTCGCGGAGAACACCGAGACGGAGGAGTCTGCTGTCGAGGAAAAGGAACCTTTTGTGCCCAGCCCGACTTCGAAGCGGGTCTTCGCGTGGATCTTATTTGTAATCGTTCTTTTGGGGATCGTGAGCTGGCTGCTCAGCATTGCCTTCCCCGGCTGGATCGAAACCGTGCGTGCGTGGGCGCTGGGGCTGTTCCATTGATTATTTTAGGCATCGACCCCGGGTATGCTACGACGGGGTTTGGTTTGCTCTCTTCGGAGCGCGGGGAATACAGGCTTTTACAATACGGCACGGTGACGACGCCTGCCGATCTGTCCTTTCCCAAACGGCTCAACATGCTCTTTGAGGACATGACCCGTCTGCTCGAGGTGACGAAGCCGGAGGCGGTCGCGGTGGAGGAGCTGTTTTGGGGCCACAATATCACAACGGGCATCGGCGTCTCCCACGGGCGCGGCGTGATCTTGCTCGCCATTGAGCGGGCAGGAGTGCCGCTGTTTGAGTATACGCCGATGCAGGTCAAGCAAGCGGTGGTCGGCTACGGCAAGGCGGAAAAACGGCAGGTCATGGATATGACAAGGCGTTTTCTGAAAATGGACAAGCTCCCCCGTCCGGACGACGCGGCGGACGCGATCGCCATTGCCTTATGCCATGCGCGGAGCGCGACGAGCCGGCTGCCGCAAAAATGAGGGATTTGAAATGTTCTATTATCTGAACGGTGAAATAACGATGATGGAGGGCAATTTGGCGGTCGTGGACTGCGCCGGTGTCGGTTTCGCGTGCCGGACGACCTCCTATACGCTCTCGAAGCTCCGCGTCGGGCAGACGGCGAAGCTGTTTACTTACTGCAATATCCGGGAGGATGCGTTCGATATTTACGGCTTCTCTACCCGCGACGAGCTGCGCTGCTTTGAACTGCTGCTTGGGGTGACAGGGGTCGGACCCAAGGCGGCGATCGCCATTTTATCCTCGACCTCGCCGGAGCGCTTCATGCTCGCCATCATGACGCAGGACGAAAAGGCGCTGACAGCGGCACAGGGCGTGGGCAAAAAGCTCGCCCAGCGCATTATTTTGGAGCTGAAGGACAAGCTCGGCGCGGTGACGGAGGTCGATTTCTCCGACGGCGCGTCTGCCGTTTCCATTCCGACCGCAGGAAGCAACTTGGCGCTTGCGCAGGCGGCGCTGGCGGAGCTTGGGTATAATCAAAACGAGATCGGCGCGGCGCTCAAGGGCATCAAGACCGAGGGCATGAGCACGGAGGAGATCGTGCGGCAATGCCTGCGCGCGATGGTGATGAGGTGACGGCATGAGCATTGATTTTTCACAGGAATATGAAGCCCCCCTCGTGACAACGAGCTTCACCGCAAATGACGAGGGAGAGTTCTCCCTGCGTCCGAAGCGCCTGAGCGAATACAACGGGCAGGAGAAGGTCAAGGAAAATCTGGCGGTATACATCGAGGCGGCAAAGCGCAGAAACGAGCCGCTCGACCATGTGCTGCTCTATGGGCCTCCGGGACTGGGCAAGACAACGCTGGCAGGGGTGATTGCCAACGAGATGGGCGTAAACATCCGCATTACCTCCGGCCCTGCCATTGAAAAGGCGGGCGACCTCGCGGCATTGCTGACCAATCTGAGCGAGGGCGACATTCTGTTTATTGACGAGATCCACCGCCTGAACACGGCGGTGGAGGAGATTTTGTATCCCGCGATGGAGGATTTTGCGATCGACATCATTGTCGGCAAGGGGCCCTCGGCAAACTCCATCCGCTTGGATCTGCCGCGCTTTACCCTGATCGGCGCGACCACCCGCGCGGGGCAGCTCTCCGCACCGCTGCGGGATCGGTTCGGTGTGAGCTTCCGCTTGGAGCTGTATTCGCCGGAGGAGCTGCGCCGCATCATCACGCGGTCGGCGGCGCTGCTGGGCATGCAGATTGACCCGGAGGGCGCCTTGGAGGTCGCTTCGAGAAGCAGAGGCACGCCGCGAATTGCCAACCGTATTTTGCGCCGTGTGCGCGATTTCGCCCAAATTTACTATGACGGTGTCATTACCAAGGAGGCGGCGGATCACGCGCTGAGCAAGTTAGAGGTCGACAAGCTCGGCTTGGATGCGACCGACCGGCGAATGCTCACGGCGATCATCAAATTCTACGGCGGCGGCCCCGTCGGTTTGGAGACCCTTGCGGCGACCATCGGCGAGGAGGCGGTCACACTGGAGGATGTTTACGAGCCTTACCTGATGCAGATCGGCTTTTTGACCCGCACGCCGCGCGGCCGCTGCGTCACGCAGCTTGCCTATGACCACCTGCATTTACACAATGACACGCCGGAACAACTGACATTTTGAACAAATTCAAGCGGGAAAATCATCGAAATTCAACAAATTTCCGCCGGAAAGAAATAATATTTCATCAACTATTGACAAAACTGCATAAAATGCTATAATAATGAGGTAGCCTAAAGGCGTTTACGGCGTTAAGCCGTTCGCAATATCAACCCTGTGTCAAACCAGCAAGCATTTTTTGATGGAAATAGCGTCAGGGCAAATCACTTATCAAGAGAGGTAAACCAACATGTACGAAGACAAGACTTTAGTTTGCAAGGAATGCGGTAACGAGTTCGTGTTCACCGCCGGTGAGCAGGAGTTCTATGCTGAGAGAGGCTTCCAGAATGAGCCGCAGCGCTGCAAGGCTTGCCGTGACGCTCGCAAGAATGCTGCTCGCAGCCCGAGAGAGTATTTCACCGCTGTCTGCGCTAACTGCGGCGGCGAGGCTCGCGTTCCCTTTGAGCCGAAGACCGACCGTCCCGTGTATTGCAGCGAGTGCTTCGCGAAGATGCGCGAGAACGGCTAATCAAAGTCAAAACAAAACGACGCTCCGTGAGGGGCGTCGTTTTTTTAGTGAAAAGTGAATAGGCTGCGCTCACGGCGAAAATGCACCATTCCCCGCCGACCGCGTAAGCGGCAGACGGTACAGGCGAACAGGTTTGTACACAGTCGGTAGTTCCTACACGAGATTGCACCCGCAAGGGGGTATGCTGCATCCGTAACGCTCGTTCCTCGCGAACGGCTGCGCTACCACGGCGCAAGCGCCTCGCAATGACAGAAAAGGCGACCCTCATTTGTCATTGCGAGGAGCATAGCGACGCGGCAATCTCAGAGTGTAAGTTTGTACGCACTCGGTAGTTCCTGCGCGCGGGCGGCTAATAGCCGCCCCTACGGCGAGGGTGCGGTGCTTTTTTAGGGGATGAGGCGGAGCACAAGGGATTGGCGCTTTTCTATGAGGGTTTCATAGAGGTCTGTACTGATGCGGTTGTAATAGTTGTCTTCGTAAAGGGCGAGGGCGTTGTCAATGTCGATTACGGCGTAGCGGTCGGCTGCCTTGGAGCCGCGGTCAATGGAGGCAACGGGGGTATAGCTGACATTGGTGATTGTTGTTGTGCCGCCGGCGTGGTCGCGGGTGAATTCCAAATTTAGAATCAGGGAGGCGTTGCAAGCGCCCTTTTCCGCTTTGCAGAAGTCTCCGAGGCTGTAGGCAAGCACGACATCCTTTGTCGTACCGTTTTCAAAGGTGATCGTGCGGGTTTCCACCGTGCCGACCAGATGCGAGTGGGAGCCGAGGATCACATCCACACCGTTTCGGAACAGATAGTCCGCAGCTTCCTCCTGCTTTTCGCTGACCTCGCTGACATTCTCACTGCCCCAGTGCAGAGCGGCGATGATGACATCGGGCTTTTCCTGCTTGGCAGCGTTTAATACAGCGTCAATCGCGGCGGTGTCAAGGTCAGAGTAGTTCGTGGTATAATCCTCATAGAGCAGATCGACGCAGCCTGTCGCGTTTTCCGGGAGACTCAGACCGCCCAAGCCCTTGGTGAAGGCGACAAAGGCGATCCGCACGCCGTTGACCTCCCGGACGACAACGGGATGCTCCGCACGGTCGTCTGCGCTGCTGTAGGTGCCCACGGCGGTCATGCCGTTATCCTCAATGACCGCCTTGGTGCGCTGTAGACCGCTGAAGCCTCCGAAAATGCTGTAGGAATTCGCGGTTTGCAGGAGGTCAAAGCCTGCGGCGCTGAGCGCGGCGGCGAGGGCATCGGGATAGCTGCCCGCCTCCATGCCGTAGGGTGTGCCGCAGAAGGTTCCCTCAAAATTGCCGATGGTGAGATCGGCAGCGGCAAGCGAGGCGCAGACCCCCTCGAATTGGGCGGAAAAGTCATAAGACCCGTTCGAGCGGCGCGCGTCCGCGAGCATTTCATCGGTCAGATAGATGTCACCCACCGCGCTCACGGTCGCCACGCCGACGCCCTCCGTCGGGCGGGTATCCTTGATTGCACTCTCTCCGCAGGCAGAGAGAGAAACGATAAATATCAAAAGCAGCAGCGACGCGACGCTCCTGCGGAATGCTTGTTTCAATGGAAGGCCTCCGTTTGTGTTTTTCTATGATTCTACAATAAAAACAAGCCGCATACAAGAGGTATTTTTAAGATATTGCCATGAAATCCTTTCTCGTGCGGATGTAATCCGCTCCTGTGACTAAGGAAAGAAAACAACGGCAGCCGATTTGTGCGGCTGCCGTTGCGGTTTATTCGACTGCGAATAGAATATGCGCGTTGCGGAGGTTGGAGTCGGTGATTTGGTCGTTGACGGAGTAGGCATGCTTTTCCAAATCGCCGCAGACCGCTTCCGTAAGGTTTTGATCCTGCAATGCGGAGATGATGCGGAATGCGATCTCCTCGATGCTTGCAGCCTTCTGTTCGGCAAGGGATGCCTCATTGCCTGTGGTGAGCAGAAATTCCAACGGCTGCGCAAGCTCGGGCAACCACGGCAGCTCCCGAAGCCCGCGGAACTGCCATTTATAATAGGGGAGATAGCGTTCATTCAGCAGGAAAATGACCGCGAGCGTATGGCGGACGAACTCCGTGACAGCAAGCTGCGCGGCGGCAGGCTCCCCGTGCGCGAGGCAGCGAGCATAATTGTACTGCCCCGACTGCGCCATGAGCAGCAGCCTGCCCGCGAGCTTCTTTTTGCGCACATCGGGCGGGAAATAGCGCAGTGCATTGCGGATGGAGGTGAATAGCCCCACATCGTCGCGGAACACTTCACCGTTTGTCGCCTCGGCAAGCCCCTGCTCGGGGACGGAGAACCAATCCGTCAAGTCGGTGATCTTTCCGGAATGTCCGATCTTCTCCCGAAAGAAGTCCTCCATGCGTAAAACGCCGTGCCGATTGCCGCCGACGGGACTGACCCGCAGACGGGGTACGCCGCCGTATTCCTTCGGCAGCTTTGCGTAGGCGCGCTCTAAGAGAAATGCCGTGCGGCGGTCGATGACCTCCTCATCGGGCAGGAACAGGCAGAATGCCGGTTCAAAATCATGGTCGCGGGAGACTTCATCGTCATAGCCGAAGCATTCCGAGCCTGCGCCGACCAGACCGACCGCAATGATCTCCTCAAACTGCGGGAACTGCTCGTGAAGCATCGGCGCGCCGTATGCTTCATAAAACCCGCGGCACAACTCAATTCCTTGCATAGATCTCCTCCGAACGCTCCTTCAGCTCTTTGGCGTAGGCGAAACGACCGAAATAGTCAAAGGTTGGGGCGCATTTTTCACAGACAAAGGCGTAATTGCCGTTGTGTGGGAGGCTTGCCGTCTCCAAAAGGGCTTCTGCCTTGTCCAAATACGCCGAGACGATCTCCTCGGACTCCAACAGTCCCAATTCCTCTGCGGCGAGGTCTGCCATGTTGAGGTAGGTGATTGCCGCCTCTGCCTCTCCGTGTTCGACCCGCGCCATGACGGAAAGCGCCTTGCGGTAACAGGACTCCGCCTCACGGAACTGTTTTTCGTCCGCGAGGGCGAGCGCCATATTGTTATACAGTCCGCCGAGACGGGCATCGTCCTCGGGCAGCTCCTTTTCATAGATCTCCTGCGCTGCACGGTAGAGGGGAAGCGCCTCCTTTGCCATGCCGAAGGATTTATAGACGGTCGCGGCGTTGACATAGGTCGTTCCCGCCGTCAGTGTGCCCTCAAATTGCAGGGTATGCAGCAGAGAAAGTCCCTGACAGACGGCTTCCAGCGCCTCCTCACGCTTCCCCCTTTTGCGGTAAAGCCCCATCTGCTCGTTGCGGATGGTCAATGCGCCGCGCTCGTCATTGCCGTTCTGCGCTTCTGCAAGCCAATACTGCAAATGGCGTTCGGCAGTGTCGTAGTCGTTGCGGTCAAGGTAGGCGTTGAGCCTGTCCATCATGCGGCTGAGATCAATGGGGCGGATCGTTTTCTTACCGTCCAACCCGTCCGTGCAGAAGGGGCAGGACGGCTCCACATAATCCTCGCGTTTGAGCGCACCCATGCCGCTGCCTCAGGAGATCGGCTCAAAGTCTGCCGCGCCGTGCTTGCAGAGCGGGCAGACAATATCCTCGGGCAGCTCGTCGCCCTCATAGACATAGCCGCAGACCTTGCAGACAAAGCCCTTCTTTCCCTCAGTCGCGGGCTTCGGCTTGACATTCTTCTGGTAGTAGGTGTAGGTCATCGTCTCAAGATTCGACAGGACGCGTGCCTCGGTGATGCTGCAAATGAACATGCCGTGCGTGCCGAGATCGACATACTGCTCAACCTTGAGCGATAGGAAGGAATTGATATAACGGGGCAGGAAGACCAAGCCGTTGTCCGAACGCAGCGGTGTCTCACCCTCAAACTTGTCCACATTGCGTCCGCTGCGGAAGCCGTAGCACTCGAAAACGGAGAAGGGTGCGTCGGTGGACAGGCAGTTGAGGTTCATGATGCCCGTCTGACGGATGACGTGGTGGGAGTAGTTCTGTTTATTGATCGTCACGGCGACGCGGTTGGGCGTGTTCGTCACCTGCGAGACGGTGTTGACGATCAGACCGTTGTCACGCTTGCCGTCGTTGGAGGTGACGACATACAGACCGTAGCCGATGTTGAACAGAGCGGTGAGATCGTTCTTATTCGCGGTGCTGTCCTGCTGGGCGAGGTAGTCGCGGCACAGCTCGTCGGAGAGCTTTTCGATCTGACCCTTGCTCTCGTCGTTCAGGGCGGAGAGAATATGTACGGTCGTGTCGGTGAAGGTCAGGTTCTGGCAGCCGTCGAGCATCGTGCGCATGGTCTTTGCCGCGAGGGGCGCCCAACTTCCGTTCTCAATGAAGGCGACGGTGCGGTTGCGGTAATTGCGCTCGGTCAGATGGTCGATGAAGGTGTGCATGAAGGGGAAGATGCCTGCGTTATAAGTCGTCGTTGCGAGCACGAGGCGGTTATAGCGGAATGCGTCCTCAACGGCTTCTGCCATATCGGTGCGGGCGAGGTCATGCAGGACGACCTTCGGGCAGCCCTTTGCCTTCAGCTTTTCGGCAAGCAGCTCCACCGCCTGACGGGTGTGACCGTAAACGGAGGTATAGGCGATGACAATGCCCTCGCTCTCTGCCTCGTAGGAAGACCAAGTTTGATACAGATTGAGATAATAGCCGAGATTTTCGGTGAGAATGGGACCGTGCAGCGGGAGGATCTTCTGAATGTCCAGCGTGGCTGCCTTCTTGAGCAGCGCCTGCACCTGCGCGCCGTACTTGCCGACGATGCCGAAATAGTAGCGCCGTGCCTCACACGCCCAGTCCTCCTCGACATCGAGCGCGCCGAATTTGCCGAAGCCATCGGCAGAGAAAAGCACCTTGTCCAGTGCGTCATAGGTCACAACGACCTCGGGCCAATGCACCATCGGCGCGGTGACGAAGGTCAGATTGTGCTTGCCGAGACTGAGCGTCGAGCCTTCCCCCACGACGATGCGGCGGTCGGCATAGTCCGTGCCGAAAAAGTTCTGCATCATGGTAAAGGCTTTTGCGGAGGAGACGATCGTCGCCTCGGTATAGACCTTCATAAACTCCGCAATGTTGGCGGAGTGGTCCGGCTCCATATGCTGCACGATCAGATAATCGGGCTTGCGGCTGCCGAGGGCGTTTTGAATGTTGTCCAGCCACTCGTGGGTGAAACGGGCGTCCACCGTGTCCATGATGGCGATCTTTTCATCGACAATGGCATAGGAGTTGTACGCCATGCCGTTGGGGACATCATACTGTCCCTCGAACAGATCGACCTCGTGGTCATTGACACCGAGATAGAGAATGGATTCCGTGATCTTTTGATTCATAGTAAAGCTCCTTTACTTAAAATACAGAGGAAGACACTCAGCCGAGAATGCCGAGGTGCGTCAGGACGGTAAGCGCGCCGCCCATAACGAGAAAATAGAGGATCGTCGAGGGAATGAGGCAGTC
Source organism: Oscillospiraceae bacterium (assembly GCA_016302005.1). Next base: position 15,256 of record JAEDOK010000006.1, read on the forward strand.
CACCGCAAGCTTGGTATCGCGGCGGTATTCCTTGCACCAAACCACCGCAGTGACGGGCGCGGGACTGCCGAACAAAATGGCAAGGATCAACGCGCTTTGCAGGGGCAGAAGAAAGTACAGTGCCGCGAATACGATGCAGGGATAGAGTAGGACCTTCCAGACAGAATAGAGGATGGCGGTGCGATTTTTGCGCCACGCGAAAAGACCGTATTGCCGGATCAGCATACCGATCAGCAGCAGTGAAAGCGGGGAGACAACGGCTGCCAGCGCGTCCAAGGTGTATTGCAGGAAGGACGGAAGCTTGGCGCCGGTCACGGAGAAAAGCGTGCCGACCACCACGGCGAGCAGGCAGGGGGAGAGCAGCAGCTTATAAAACGGCTGGCGGTTCTTGCGCAGTCCGCTGCCCAAAAACAGCGGGTGGTGCAGCCCCCAGATCAGCAGATCCATCACCGCGCCGTGGACGAAAACGATCAGCATCTGCTCGTCCGGCAAAAACAGCCGCAGCAGCGGGATGCAGACAAAGGAGGTATTGCCGATGCCGCTGATATACCGCAGCAGCGCGCGCCGCTCCGGCTCCTCCTTGCGAAACAGGAATAACGAAGCGAAAAACGGCAGCAGTGCGAACACCGGCGTTGCAATCAGCGCAGGCAGTCCGGCAGCCAGCAGCGTCTGCCTGTCCACCGAGGCGAAGGTCGTCAGCAGCAGCGCCGGAAAACAGACGTTCAGCAGCAGCGACGGCAGTACCTCGGCGGCGTTTTCCTTTACCAGACGAAACCGCGAAACAAAATAGCCGAGACAGATCACCAGAAGAAAAAACAAAAACCCGTCAAGCTGCATAAACCCTCCCAAGCGCACCGCCTGTCGAAGCATGCGGCAAAACCGCCAAAAACCAAGAATATCATACTCCATTCCGCCAAGGAAGTCAACCCGCCGCACCTCAATGCGCCTGATCGGACACGAATTTTTTTGCTTTTTTCAAAAGATTTCGACAAAGTACGATTTATTGGACAGGGAATGTGCTATAAATAGAATGTGCAAAAAAAGTAATCGCTCGCACGATTGAGATGAATGGCAAAAATCTATAAAGATAAAAGCAATTAAATAGGAAAAATTGTTGAAAATTGCTAATTAGCATCATATAATACGAATATATGGAAATGAATGGCGGTGGTAGCGTGACTTACATAGCACATAAAGGCGATAATGGCGAAGAACAGGCTCTGCGAGAACATTGTGAAGCGGTCGCGAAATTGAGCCGCGACGGTGCAGTGGCTGAGCTGAAGGATCTATGCGAACTGATCGGTTTGCTGCACGATGTTGGGAAATATCAGGAGTCCTTTCAAAAACGCATCAAAGGTGCGAGTATTGCGGTGGAGCATTCCATCTGCGGAGCCAAAGAAGTAAGTAAGCGTTTCGGAAGCTCGCCGATGGCGCTGCTGGCAGAGCTTTGCATTGCCGGTCACCATTCCGGCATTCCGGATTGTGGCACATGTGCCGACCTTGCGGATAAAAGCACGCTGTTTGGCAGACTGAAACGCGAGACGGAGGATTACTCCGACTATTTGCACGAGCTGACGACGCCGAAGCCTTCGGTAAACGCATTCAATGCGTACCTGATGCGGATCGGGACAACGAGAGAGTCCCTGATTGAACTGTATGCATTTTTAACGCGGTACTGTTTTTCCTGCTTGGTCGATGCGGATTCTCTCGACACGGCGCAGGCGACACATGGCAAGACTGAGCGCACCCTGACAGCGGACTTTGTTGCCTGTGAGGCGCTGCTTGCGCAAAAGCTCCGTTCTTTCCGCGCAGTGACGGAGCTGCAAAAAGCACGCGCATCCTTACAGGCACAGGCGTTTTCCAATATCGTCACGCCTGCGGAGCTGTATCTGATGAATATGCCGACGGGCAGCGGAAAAACGCTGGCAAGCATGCGCTGTGCGTTGGAACGGGCGAGGCGTTCCGAGAAAAAACGCATTATTTATATCATTCCCTACAACAGCATCATTGAGCAGACGGCGGAGGAATTTGAACGGCTGTTCGGCTCGAAAGCACAAATTCTCCGACATCAGTCTACCTTCTCCTATGAAGACGCGGAGAATCTGACAGAGGACGAGCGGGAAAGTGCGAAATTCGCCTGCGAAAACTGGGACGCGCAAATTATCATTACAACGGCGGTGCAATTCTTTGAATCCGTCTATGCGAATCGACGCGGGAAGCTGCGGAAGCTGCACAATATGGCGGACAGCGTGCTTGTTTTCGACGAAGCGCATCTGATGCCCCGCGAGTTTTTGCAGCCATGCCTGATGGCGGTTGCCCTTTTGACACGGTGCCTGCACAGCGAGGCGATCTTCCTGACGGCGACAATGCCGAATTTTCGAAAACTGATGGAACAGTATACCCTGCCTGACGCAAAGATTGTCGATCTGGTGCCGGATCGTTCGGCGTTCCAAAAATTTGCAAAATGCGAGTACCGCTTCATCGGCGAGCAATCAGACGAGGCGCTGCTGCATTTGGCGGCGCAGTCGCCCGCGTCGCTGATTATCGTAAACAGCCGTCGTGCGGCACGCGCGCTCTATCGTCTGTGCAGCGGGAAAAAGTATCATCTCTCGACCTATATGACGGGCTATGACCGCTCCGCACAGATACGGCAAATACGGCAGGAGCTGCAAGCACTGTATACGGAATATCCTACGGGAGAAAATGTTCCGCCGGAGCGCCGTATCACGGTGATCTCCACCTCCCTCATTGAGGCAGGGGTTGATTTGGATTTTGTTGCAGTTTACCGTGAGCTTGCGGGCTTAGACAGTATTCTACAGGCGGGCGGACGCTGCAACCGTGAGGGACTTCGGAAAAACGGCGTGGTATCTATTTTCACAAGGCAGGACGGACGCGCCGCGCAGGAGGTTCGCCAAAACATTACGGCGGGAATTTTGCACGATTACCCGAATATCGACACGCCGGAGGCAATCGAGGCGTTCTATGACAGACTGTTTTTTACCACGGAGGACGAGCTTACCGCACATTCCGTCAGCCGTTGCTGCAAGTCGCTGGACGCGATCCCGTTCCGAAGCTACAGCGAAGAGATGAAGCTGATTGGGACGAAGACGGTTTCCATCGCGGTCAGCCGTGACGCGGCAAGCGAAGCGGCCATTGCACAAATGCGGGAAAGCGGCTTTGGCAGCCCGCGCAAGCTGCAAAAATATTGTTGTTCGATCTATCCCTATGAGTTTGAGACGCTGCTGAAGCAGCATGCCGTCGAGGACTACGGTACGGGTATTTACTGTTTGACCAATCCCGATTACTACGACGCGGAGGTCGGCATCGTGTTTGAGGGAAAAGATATTATTTTTTGAAAGGAGCAATGCCATGTATGGATTTCGTATTATCATAGACGGGGACTATGCCTGCTTTACAAGACCTGAAATGAAGGTGGAGCGCGTCAGCTATGATGTTCCGACGCCGGGCGCGATAGAGGGTATGCTGAAAAGTGTGTACTGGAAACCTGCCATCCGGTATGTGATTGACAAGATCGTTGTATTTCAGCCGATTGACTTTCTTAACATCCGCAGAAATGAAGTCAAGGATAAGATACCCCTTTCCGCCGTGAAAAGCAATCTGCGCGGCGCGGGAAAGGATCTGTCGGTCTACACTTCGGAATGCCGTAACCAACGCGCCACGATGCTGCTGAAAAATGTCCGCTACGGCATCGAATTTCACTTTGAGCTGACCGGACGCAGAAACGAGCAGGAGACGGATGCAGAGAAAAAGCACTACAATATCCTGAAGCGCCGCTTGGAAAACGGACAGTACTTCCGCACACCCTGTTTCGGGTGCAGCGAATTTCCTGTGCGGCATATAGAGCTTGTTGAGAGCTTCGATTTGGGTCAAATCAGTCCGGAGATTTTGGCAATGGGCGATGTGGACTTGGGCTTTATGCTCTATCGGATGCGCTTTGCCGACGGCGGCGAGCCGATCAACGGCGACTGGGAGAATCCAAAATTCTCCGACCGCGCCGAAGCGGTCTATTATCGCCCGCACATGATCGGCGGTGTTATTGATGTGGCAAAGTATGCGGAGGACTTGCGATGCTGATCCATGCTTTATGTAATTACTATGATCGCCTCGCCGAACGGGGTGAGGTGCTGCCGCAGGGCTATTCCAATGTGAAAATCCATTACTTGGTCAGCCTGACACCGCAGGGTGAGATCGACGCCATCATTGACTGGCAGAAAAGAACCACGGTGGAGCAAAAGGGAAAACAGAAGGAGGTTGTTGCGCCGCGCATTGAGGTCATGCCCAAACGGAGCGAAAAACCGGGCATTGACGGCAATGTGGTGGAGCACCGTCCGCTGTATTTGTTCGGCTTGAACTATGAACAAGGTACGCTGACACCGGAGGACAGAACACAGAAAGCGCGGAAATCCCACGAAGCATTTGTGCAGAAAAATCTGACCTTTTTGGCGGGACTGGATACGCCCGTTGTGAATGCGTTCCGCTGCTTTATCGAGCGGTGGAAGCCGGAGCGGGAGACGGAGAATCCCTTCCTGCTTGCGTTGGGAAAGATGATGCCGACGGCGGGCTTTGCGTTCTGTCTCTCCGGGCGGCCGGACTGTCCGCTGCATCTTGATCCGTCGATCAAAGCACGCTGGGAGCAGCAGCTTGCCTGTGAAGAACGGAACGATGAGGTCATCGGTCAATGCGCTGTTCTCGGAACGGAGGCGCCGATCGCACGGATCCATGACAAGATCCGCGGCGTTTCGTCAATGGGCAACGCGCTGATTTGCTTTAAGAATCCTGCTGAAACCTCCTATGGACATGAGCAATCTTATAACAGCAATATTTCTGAGCTTGCCATGAAGAAGTATACGGAGGCGCTGAACTATCTGCTTGCGGACAAGCGGCATCATACGATGATGGATGATATTACAGTCGTACACTGGGCTGCGTCAGGAGATGAGCGGTACGATGAAGTGTTTTCCATGCTGACCTTCTCCGATACGATGGACGAAGCGCAGACGGATGATTTCTTGAAACGGGCTATGCAGGATTCGAAGGAGGGACTGCCCTCAGCGGATGGCGAGGCACTTTGGGAGAACCTTGATCCTAATGTGGACTTTTACCTTGTCGGTTTGAAACCGAACTCCGCGCGACTTGCCGTTAAGTTCGTCTACCGTCAGAGATTTGGCAAAATCATGCAGAATTTGGCGCAGCATCAGAAGGATATACAGATGTATGAGGGGGAGCGCGCCGTCCCGCTTTGGAAAATCCGCAAGGAACTGCTTTCGCCCAAAAGTAAAAATGAAACAGTCGATCCTTCCGGAATGAGCAAGCTGCTGGAAGCGATCCTTTATGGGCAGCCTTATCCAACCTTTCTGCTGCAAACGATGGTGCGCCGGATACGGACCGACAGTGACGAGGAAAACAACAGCTACATCAAAATGAATGCCGTCCGCATGGGCGTCCTGAAGGCGTGCATCAATCGCGCAGCAAGACTCCGCGGACAGAAGGAGGAAATCACATTGGCACTGGACAAGCAGAATAACAATCCCGCCTATCTGTGCGGCAGACTCTTTGCCGTGTTGGAGGGAATTCAGCTCAAGGCTTCCAACTACAGCTTGAACCGCACGATCAAGGACACCTACTTTGCATCTGCTTCGAGCAGACCCGCAGCGGTGTTCGCAAAGGTACTCCGCATTGCGCAGTACAATTTGGCGAAAATCGGAGACCCGAAATACGCCAATGACGACATTAAGGAGATCATGGACAAGCTGGGAAATGAATTCCCGATCAGTCTTTCCTTGGACGATCAGGGGAGATTTATGCTGGGCTATTATCAGCAGAGCAGCTATACGGATAAGAAAATTCAAACCATCAAAGAAACACGGGAGGAGAAATAACCATGGCTATTGCAAATCGTTACGAGTTCATCATGCTGTTCGATGTGGAAAACGGCAACCCCAACGGAGACCCCGACGCAGGGAATACCCCGCGTATTGACGCGGAGAGCGGCTTCGGCTATATCACGGATGTCTGTCTGAAACGAAAGATTCGCAACTATGTTGAGCTGGTCAAAGAGGGAGAGGCGGGCTTCAATATTTTGATCAAGCCGGATCGTGCGCTCAATACGAAGTTTACCGAGGCATATGAAGCGCAAGAGCTTCCGACAAAGAAAAAAGGCGCAAATGCGGACGATGTACGCAAGGCGCGCGATTATATGTGCAGAAACTACTATGATGTTCGCACCTTTGGTGCGGTCATGTCCACGGGGGACGATCCCTGCGGTATCGTACGCGGACCGGTGCAGATCAACTTTGCAAAAAGCCAGTCTCCGATCTCCATTCAGGATGTCACGATCACGCGGCAGGCGAGAACGACAACGGATCGTCAAACGACCGGCGAGACGGAGATGGGACGCAAGAGCATCATTCCCTACGCCCTCTATCGCGCCGAGGGCTATGTCTCTGCGGCTCTGGCGCAGAAGTTGACCGGTTTTGACGACGCAGACCTGGAACTGCTCTGGAACGCGATCATCAATATGTTTGAAAACGATCACAGCGCTGCAAGAGGAAAAATGTCCATGCGTCATCTGTTTGTATTCAAGCATGACACCCTCTTGGGTAACTGCCCGTCATCCGTGCTGTTTGATAAGGTAACTGTGACGACTGAGAACATGACGCCCCGTGCCTTTTCCGATTATCAGATCCGTGTGGACGAAACGATGCCCGAGGGAGTCACGCTGCTTAAAAAGCTCTGATGGAAAGCATCCCGATCCGCTCGATCCAACATTATCTCTATTGCTCGCACCGTTGGGGGCTGATGGAGATCGACTGCGCTTGGGCGGAGAACTATTTTGTGGCGAAGGCCAACCTCCTGCACGAACGCGTCCACTCGCCGGAACGCTTCAGCGGGCGCGGGAAGAAGGTACATACTGCGGTTTCGGTGTGGAATGACGATTACGGCATTTACGGCGTGACAGACTGCATCGAAGAGACGGCGCGCGGACTGTGCCTTGTGGAGTATAAGCCGACAAAGCCAAAAAATGCAGACTGGTCGGAGGACGATGCCATGCAGGTCTATGCCCTAAAGCTCTGCGTGGATGCGGTATTCGGCGGGAATTGCGAGGCAGTGCTTTACTATGCGGATGTAAAGCAGCGAGTCCTCCTGCCCTTTGCACAGCAGCGTGAGGAATTTGATGCAAAGCTGAGAGCGGTGCTTTCGCAGATGCGTGAGGCGCTGCGAAACGGTACGATCCCACCCATCCGTCGAGGGCAGCCCTGCAGCGGCTGCTCCCTGCGGGATATCTGCATTCCGAAGCTCCGTGCTGCCTCGCCTGTCCGTACTGCCGTTACTGAGATGCTGGAGGAAATCCTATGAGAAAACTGCTGAACACGGTGTACATTACCAATGAACAGGCGTATTTATCGCTCGATGGGGAGAACATCGTCTGCCGTCTGGAGCAACAGGAGAAATTTCGTATTCCCTTTGATAATGTGGAGGCAATCGTTTGCTTCAGCTATCTCGGCTGTTCTCCCGCCCTAATGGGCAAATGCGCCGAAAAGCTGATTCCGATCAGTTTCGTTTCTCCACAGGGCAGATTTTTGGCGAAGGTCAGCGGTGAAACGCGGGGGAATGTGTTTCTACGTGTTTCGCAGATCGATGTGTTTCGAAAAAATGCACTGCTCCTTGCGCAAAACAGTATGGCGGCAAAGCTGACCAACGGTCTCTCCCTTCTGCGTCGCTCCTGCCATGATAATGCAACGCTGCGGCAGGATGCAGAGGTGATTTCCACCATGGAGCAACTGAAAAAAGGCGTACAGGCGGTTTATGAAGCATCTTCGTTGGAGATCTTACTCGGCATTGAGGGGAATTGCGCAAGTGCCTACTTTGGTGTATTTGGGAAATTGTTCAAAAATCCGGACATACCGTTCACGGCGCGGACAAAACGCCCGCCGCTTGACCCGGTGAATGCGGTACTCTCGTTTGTCTATACGCTTTATACCAATGAATTTGCTGCTGCGCTGGAAACGGTGGGCTTGGACAGCTATATCGGATTTTACCACGCGCTTCGCAGCGGACGCGCATCGCTGGCATGCGACTTGGTCGAAGAAGCGCGCTGCCATGTTGAGCGTTTTACGATCACACTCTTTAATCTCGGGATCCTCAGTGAAAAGGATTTTGAGGTACAGATCTCGGGAGCGGTTTGGCTCAATGACAACGGTCGCAAAAAGGTACTGACGCGTTGGCAGGAGAAAAAGCGGACAGATCTAATGCACCCGTATCTGAAACAAAAGATCCAATTCGGACTTTTGCCGTATGTGCAGAGTAACCTGTTGGCAAAATTTGTACGCGGAGAGATCCCGGAATACCCATGCTATCTGAATCGGTGAATGCTATGATGGTTTTGATCAGTTATGATGTGTCCACTGCGGATTCTGCCGGCAGGGCGCGATTGCGTAAGGTTGCAAAGCAATGTCAAAATCACGCGCAGAGGGTCCAAAATTCGGTTTTTGAAGCGGATCTGGACTACGGCAACTTCATAAAGCTGAAAGAGCGCCTAATCAAGCTGATTGACCCATCAAAGGATAGCCTGCGATTTTATTACCTCGGAAACCACTGGCAAAAGCGCGTGGAGCATATCGGTGCAAAGGAGACTTATGACCCGGAAGGTGTGATTATCCTTTAAGGGGCGCCGATGGTGTAAATGAATGCATGGAGGCGAACCTGCAGTGATGTGCAGAGTGTAGGGGAGTTCGCCCCAAAATGCGTCATATTACAGAGAAAATAAAGGAAACAGAATAACCCCAATTTTTGTCCACCCCTTGATTTAGACGGTACGATGGCAAAGTATACAATATTTTGCTGTCGCGCCCCGCAAGGGGCGTGTGAGTTGAAAT
>JAEDOK010000115.1 GCA_016302005.1 Oscillospiraceae bacterium
TCGTCATGGGATAGAGCCGACTGCCCTTGCCACCAGCGAGAATGATACCTTTCATTGTTGTTTCTCCTGTTCCAGTTTCAATCCACAGCGCAAAAACAACTCGCGCCGTTTTTGTAGGATCGTTTTATCTGTTGCTACTACGATCAATCGTTCTTTGGCAAGCTGGTTTCTTTTACAGAAAACACCGCGAAACACACGGTACAACCACGCGAATGGCAAAAGCAGCGGTACTTTTTTCACGGCGGGGAAATAACTGCACATGACACGGTACGGAGGGAACACTCTTTCCCGCCAATAGCCAAATCTCCCGCCATCAGGCGTTTGACGGAGCATTCTTGTCTCGATGCGCCGTTCTTCCGAGCCAAATAGTGCGCCGGAGATCAAATAATCGCCCAAATCACGGGAAAGAGGATCTTCCTGCACACCAAGGAACCACACGTCGGCAAGTCTTTCCACCGTTGTTACAAAATCGGTCAACTCGTTCTCCCGGAGGAGCGTGTCAAGTTTCCCGCTATGAAAGGTCCATCTGTTTTTACAGATCCAGACATCCATCACAGAACGCAATCCGGCTCCACCGCTGGACAGATGCTTTACAAAATGCAGCAGAATATAGACATAGTGTTCCTCGGGAGGCAATTGCAGGAAACCGTCTTGTCCGCAAGGGACCGCAAGATCAAGCAGCCGGGTCAAAAAAGCTCTGGAAGACGGAGAAGACCCTTCCTCTTTCAGAGAGCGGTGCAGCTCGTAATTCATACCGGAAGGGCTGAGATAAAAATCCGTGTCGTCCAAAGCGTAACGCAGAGTGGTAAACCCCATGCTTTCTAAAATGGCCTTGATCCTCTGCGCCCTGTTTTCTGGGAACAGCAGATCCACATCCGTCATATAACGGTATTCCGCTCGCGGGTAGAGTTTCTTTATGACACAGCCCTTCAGCGGCAATACCGGGATACGAGCCTCATGGAAGGCCGTCAGAACAGAAGATAGTTCTTTTTCCTGTATTGCATCCCGTGACGCAGCGGTATATGTAAGTTCTTTGCACAAACGGAGCACTTTAGCATCCGGACGAAGCTCCTCCGGCAGTTTTCGGAACGCAGGATACAGCAGATTGGCTACTCCCTGCGCCTGAGCGAGAGAAAGAAGCGCAGAAGCATCAAGGTCTTGAACCTCTGCAGAACAGTCCGTCAGCGCTGAACGGACCAGGTTCAGTAGATTCTGACACTGCCTCTCCATTTCCCTCTCCTCCGTCTTATTTTGATATCATTTCCCCATAGCGCTTCGCTGCTCCTGAATATACTGCAATGTGCATAACTTTTCCTGCACCTGCGCAGCATTCAAAAGCTGCGTGTTATTACTGTTAAACTCTGTCAGCAGATTTCTATGCGGTTCGCCCTCGCAGAAATATTTATCGTAATTCAGATCACGTTTATCGCACGGGACGCGGTAGAAATTTCCGAGGTCGATCGCGTGCGCGCACTCCTCGTTCGTCAGCAGCGTCTCATACATCTTCTCGCCGTGTCTGACGCCGATCACGCGAATTTCATGGTTGGGTGCAAACAGCCCCGTCACCGCCTTTGCAAGCGTCTCGATGGTGCAGGCAGGCGCTTTTTGCACGAGAATGTCGCCCGAAACGCCCTGTTCAAACGCAAACAGCACCAAATCCACGGCTTCATCCAGTGACATAATGAAGCGCGTCATGCTCGGCTCGGTAATTGTGATCGGCACACCTGCCTTGATCTGCTCGATCCACAGCGGAATCACGCTGCCGCGCGAACACATGACATTACCGTAGCGCGTGCAGCAGATCTTCGTCCGCTCCGGACTGACCGTGCGGCTCTTTGCGACGATGACCTTTTCCATCATCGCCTTAGAGATTCCCATGGCGTTGACGGGATACGCGGCCTTATCTGTGGATAGACAGATCACCGTTTTTACGCCCTCGTCAATGGCGGCGGAGAGCAGATTTTCCGTGCCGAGAACATTCGTCCGCACCGCCTCAATCGGAAAAAACTCGCACGACGGCACTTGCTTTAATGCGGCGGCATGGAAGATATAATCTACGCCATGCAGGGCATTCTTAATCGACGAAGGCTCACGCACATCACCGATAAAAAACTTGATTTTCTCCGCAGCCTGCGGCATCTTTACCTGAAATTCATGCCGCATATCGTCCTGTTTTTTCTCATCACGGGAAAAAATGCGAATTTCTCCGATATCGGTATTCAAGAAACGGTGCAGCACGGCATTTCCGAACGAGCCGGTACCACCCGTGATCAGCAGGGTTTTATTTTCAAATATCGTTCCCATTTTTTCTTCCTCATTGTCTGCGCGGCAGATAATAGTCGTCCGCCTCGCGGAAATACGGGCAAACGCCCTTACGATAGGTTTGGATGCGGTACCACTCATCCTCGTCGATGTCCTGCGAGCAATAGTACTCGTCCGTCTCCTCGTCGTAGTTATAATTCCAGCAATCCTCACAGTTCGGCATAGGCGCTCTCCTTAACGGAATACATTCCCGTCTGCATCCAGTACCTCGACGCGGCGGCATTTGGCAAAGTCCGGCATAGCTTCCGGCGCATACCGCTCAATCGCAGATACGAGCAGCATCGGATTAAGGGCAGGATTCTGCGCGCAAACGACGCAGCGCAGCCGCAGATCCCGCTCGCCCGCAACGATCTCGATCAGCTATCAGTTCACGGACGCAGCGGGAGTTGGCCGCAGATCCCGCTCGCCCGCAACGATCTCGCAGCTTTTCAGCATCGGACGGATATCCGTCTCCTCCATGCCACGCTTCGTGCGCTTTTCCACCGGCAGCTCCTTCGCAGAGAGACATTCCGCAATTTGCTTTACCGCTCTCTCCGGCACGCCTGCATCATAAACAAGCGTCAGCTCCGCCTGTAAATGCGTCAGCTCCTTCGCCTTTCGGGCGCTTTCGTAAACGCGCAACACGCGCACACCCTCCGGCAGCACCGCGTTCATCTCTTCAGGCGTAAGCTGCAAGTCGGTATCCAGCTCATATTCCATGATCTCGCACACACTCTCAACGCCGACGCTCAAGGGCAGGAGCATTGAGACATAGGCGTGCGGCGTGAAGCCCTGCGAATGGTGCAGGATCACACCCGCCCGACGGAATGCCCGCTGCATCAGGCGCATCGTGTCCAAATGCGACATCCAGATCGCCGTGCCGGTCTTTTCAAACAGCATCCTACGCATCGCACTTGCCTCCCTTCAAAAGGCAGCTCGCGCCGCAGGCGCTGCAATGGCTTCTGCAATCCGGCGTTGTCTCCGAGCGGTAGGCGCGCTCACGCTCTTTTTTGAGGTACGCCGTGCTGACGCCGTCGGAGATCGTCTCCCACGGCAGAAGCTCGTCCGTACCATACCCGCGCACCGTGTAAAAATCGGGGTCAATGCCGCAGGCGGCAAAGCAGTCGAGCCAAATCTGATAGGAGAAATATTCATCCCAACCGTCCAATCGTGCGCCGCGCTTGACCGCCTCCTCCAGCACCGCGCCGAGTCTGCGGTCGCCGCGCGCCAAAACAGCCTCCAAACGGCTCAGGTCGGCAGCGTGCCAGTTATACTCAACGCTCTTCGAGGGCATATTATCCTTGAGCAGACGCTGACGGCGCAGGTATTCCTCCGGCGTGATCTGCTTCTCCCACTGGAAGGGTGTGAAGGGCTTCGGAACAAAATACGCCGTGGCGACATGAATACGCACGCCGCGCTTTTTGTTCGTCGCGTGCTCGCGCCATGTCTTTAGAATTTTATAGACCAGCTCCGCAATACCCAAGACGTCCTCGTCCATCTCCGTCGGCAGACCGAGCATGAAATAGAGCTTCACATTGTTCCAGCCGCCCTCAAAGGCAATCGCGCAGGTCTCGAGGATCTCTTCCTCGGTGACATTTTTATTGATCGCGTCACGCAAGCGCTGCGTGCCCGCCTCGGGCGCAAAGGTCAAACCGCTCTTGCGCACCTTTTGCAGCCGCAGCATCAAGTCGCGCGAGAAATTGTCCGCCCGCAGGGACGGCAGCGAAAGATTGATCTTGCGCGGCGTGCAGTAGTCCTGCATCTTTTCCGCAAGCTCCGGCAGATAGCGATAGTCCGAGGTGGAAAGGCTCGAAAGCGTGATCTCATGGCAGCCGGAGTTTTCCAGTGACTCGACGGACTGCCGGAACAGCTTCTCCGCCGAACGCGGACGCACGGGGCGATAGGTAAAGCCCGCCTGACAGAAGCGGCAGCCGCGAATGCAGCCGCGCATGACCTCCAAATTCGAGCGGTCATGGACGATCTCGGTGTTCGGGATAATGATATCCGTCGGATAAAGCGCGTCATCCAAATTCTGCACAATCCGCTTCGTCACCCGTGCGGGTGCACCCTCCAACGGGACGATCTCGCGCAGTGTTCCGTCCTCGTTGTAATGGTGGGCATACAGCGACGGCACATAGACTCCCTCGATCTTGCTGACCTCGCGTAAAAAGGCATCCTTCGTCCAACCCTCGCGCTTTGCCCTACGGTACAGCTCCAAGATTTCCGGCGTCATCTCCTCGCCCTCACCGATGGAGAAGAAGTCGATAAAATCCGCCAGCGGTTCGGGGTTATACATACACGCGCCGCCCGCGAACACCATATGCTCCAAACCCTTGCGTTCGCTCGCCCGCATCGGAATATTGCCGAGGCGGAGCATGTTGAGCACATTGGTATAGCTCATCTCATAGCCGATTGTGAAAGCGATCATGTCAAACTGCGTCAGCGCGTCGCCGCTCTCTAAGGCGTAGAGCGGGATGCCGTTCGCGCGCATGGCATCCTCCATGTCGCCCCACGGTGCGAAGACACGCTCGCACCAGACGCCCTCCATTTGATTCATCACCGCGTAGAGAATACGCATACCGAGATTGGACATGCCGATCTCGTAGGTGTCCGGGAAACAAAAGGCGACGCGCAGCTCGACCTCCGCCTTATTTTTGATCATCTGATGGTATTCCCCGCCGACATAGCGCGCAGGCTTCTGCACCGTCGGCAGGATGC
>JAEDOK010000116.1 GCA_016302005.1 Oscillospiraceae bacterium
TCGTTCCTCGCGAACGGCTGCGCTACCACGTCGCTGCGCTCCTCGCAATGACACGGGAGGGCTGCCCCACCTGTCATTGCGAGACCCCAACGGGGTCGTGGCAATCTCGTGCAGGAATCATCGACCGCGCACCAACCTACAGGCAGCAGGAAACCCCACAGCGGCGAACCTCTTCACTATTCTCTATTCCCTGTTCCCTATCTACTTCTATTCTAACTCCTCTGTCAAGGGCATCAGCGCATCCTGCGGCAGGCATACCGTCACCGTCTCCGCTGCGATCGCCTGCCAAGCCGCCTTGTCTGTCTCCCAGCCGATCGTCGTCTCCGCGCCCTCGGGGAGCAGGAAGACCGTCACGGAAAACGGGTTTTCGGTCACGCTGACCACGCGGCAGGAAACGCTGTTTTCCCCCTCGCCCGGGCGGATGTCGTGCATTCGGATTCCTACAAACGCCGTCTTCTCCGTCATGTTCCCTACCCGCAGACGCAGATTCCACTCCTCCGCAAACAAATGCGTCTCATCCAGCCGCACCGCCTTCGAGACATTCTTGCAGCCGGTGAGCAGCGCCGCCGTGCGGGTTTTCGGCGCGGCAAAGACGGACTTTTTCCCGCCGATGGTCTCGATCACGCCGTTACCCATCACGGCGACGCGGTCGGAGAGGCGGTAGACCTCGTCCCGGTCGTGGGAGACGAGCAAAACGGTCTTGCCGAACCGCCGCAGCACCTCCGCCATCTCCCGCTCCAAGCGGAAGCGCAGATGACTGTCCAGCGCGGAAAAGGGCTCGTCCAAGAGCAAAATACGCGGCTCAGAGAGCAGGATCCGCGCCAAAGCGGTGCGCTGCTGCTGTCCGCCGGAGAGCTGATGCGGATAATGCCCCAAAAGCTCCGTCAGCCCGAAGCGCTCCGCCGCCTCCCGCACACGCGCCTCCCGCTGCTTTTTGTCTCTGTCCCGTTTCGCGCCGGTGCGGAGGTTTTGCAGCACCGTCATATTGGGGAACAGGGCATAATTCTGAAACATCAGTCCCGTGCGCCGCGCCTGCGGGCTGAGGTTGATGTACTTTTCCGAATCAAAGAGGGTCACGCCGTCCACAACGATTTTTCCCCTGTCCGGCTTCTCGATGCCCGCGATGCACTTGAGCGTCATGCTCTTGCCGCAGCCGGATGCGCCCAAAAGCGCCAAAATTTCATTCTCCGCTTCAAGCTTCACACGGAGCTGAAAGCTGCCGAGGCGTTTTTCGATATCCACACAGACCGACATTATGTTTTCCTCCCCGCCCTATTTTCCAGCAGGTTGACCGCCAGCAGCACCACAAAGGAGATGGCAAGATTGACCAGCACCCATTTGAAGGCAAGCCCGTCGTCATTCGTGCGCCAGAGCTGGTAGACCGTCGTCGAGATGGTCGCGGTGCGCCCCGGGGTGTAGCCGCAGACCATGCTGGTCGCGCCGTATTCGCCGAGGGCGCGGGCAAAGGCAAGCACAGTGCCCGCCAGAATGCCCTGTTTGCAATAGGGCATGCGGATGCGCCAAAAAATATAGGGATTGGAAAGTCCGAGGGACTTCGCGGAATAGGCAAGCGTCTCGTCGAAGGACTCGAACGCTCCCCGCGCTGTGCGGTACATCAAGGGGAAGATGACCACCGCCGTCGCGAAGATCGCGGACCACCAGGTCATGGTCAGCCGCAAGCCGAAGGTTTCGAGGAACCACGCGCCGAGGATGCGCTTCGGGCCGAGGACGCGGAGCAGCAGATAGCCCACCACGGTAGGCGGCAGCACCAGCGGCAGGGTCAGGACAACATCCAAAACGCCCTTGACAAGCCTCGGCGCCTTTGCGATATAATACGCGGCAAAAATGCCCGCAAAGAAAATAATGACCGTACTGACCCCCGCCACCCGCAGGGAATTCCAAAGCGGAAACAGCTCCATCCGCAAACCTCCTCTTTTGGGACTAAGGGCTAAGAGCTAAGAGTGAATGACTTTGGTGTGCTCCGCACGGATTTAAAATGCGGGCGGCTATTAGCCGCCCCTACAACCGCAATCGCAGGCTGCGCCGTAGGGGCGGATAGCATCCGCCCGTTTTTTCATCCGCGCGGAGCGCTCCTCATACCAATCACCAATTAAAATGTGCAACGCACATTTTAATTGCGATACCGTCGTATACTATCCGATCGGTGTGAATCCGACGGCTTCAAACACCGCGTCGGCAGCGTCGCTCGTCAGATAGGTCAAAAAATCTTGCGCCGCATCGGCATTTTTGGAATCCTTCAGCACGGCGGCAGGATAAATGACCTGTCCGCACATCTCCGCCGTCGCCGTATCGACCACGGTCAGACCCGCAGAGGCGGCGTCCGTCTGATAGATGATGCCGCAATCGACCGCCGCTTCGGACACCTGCGTGGTGACCTCCTTGACGTTGGAGCCGTAGGTGATGCAGCCTGCCGAGGCAAGCGCTTCCTCCTCCAAGCCGAAATAGGTCAGAATTTTCTGCGTGTACTGTCCCACGGGCACATCCCCGTTGCCCATGGCGAGCAGAAGAGTTCCGGCTTCCAAGCCCGCCTTCAGATCATCATAGGAGTTGATCCCCTTCGGATTCCCCTCCGGCACGGCAAGGGCGACCTTGTTCTCCAGGATGTTGAAGCGGCTGCCCTCCAAAATGTAATCCAGTCCGTCGGAGTTGACCGAGGCATCGGCATTGATGTCAAGCTGATTCATCTGCTTCTGTCCGGCGGAGATGAAGATGTCGCATTCCGCCCCCTCCTCGATCTGCGTCTTGAGGGTGCCCGAGGAGTCAAAGTTGAATACGATGCGCACATTCTCATGCTCTGCCATGTATTTTTCGCCGAGCGTCGTCAGCGTCTCGGTCATGGAGGCGGCTGCAAAGACGATCAACTCGACCTTCCCGGCAGGAGCGCCCGTGCTTGCGGTCGTGTTGTCCGGGGTCTGTGCCGCTTCCTTCTGACAGCCTGCGAGCAGGCAAAGCAGCACACAAAGGCTGAGTAACAGTGCGGTGAATTTTTTCATGGAGTATTCCTCCAATCAAAATAAAAATCCGTCTTCTTGCAAGACGGACGACACCCCATACGGGCAGACTTCACCTATCTCCCGCACGGCACTGTATTCCGTCTCCTTTTCAAACACGGAAGGCTGCTTCGTTTCCAAACGCAACCCTTTGTCGGTTTCCCGACCGGCACAAGGCTCCATAGCAGCGCCTTAGGAGCAGAGGCTCGAAGACATTTTTATTATATCCTGTCAAATCCTGCCTGTCAACCGTTATTTTAACAAAAGAATAACCGCATCGATCATTTTTCGCCGCAAGGCAGAGACGGATTTCTGTCTCGCGGCGATTCGAAAAAAATTTTTGCAACCGTCTGTTTTTCCGCCGCCGGATATGCTATAATTCAATTTAATTGAACCAAGCGGAGGGAACGGGCATGAAAAAAACGATTCGAACACAGTGGTGTCTCGTCGCGCTGACACTGATCTTGTCCGCTGTCGGCGCGGTGCTGCGCGGGCGCCAGCTTTTGCACGAGCTGCAGCCTGACGGCAGCCTCGCTGCGGGCAGCACGATGCACATTGTCCTCACGGTTTTGTGCGGCATATGGCTTGCGGCGGCAATCGCCCTGCTGCTCCCTCTTGCGAAAAAAACGCGGTGGGAGGACTGCTTCCGCGCCTCTGTCCTGCCGAATCTGCTGCAGCTCGTCGCGGCGGGTATGTTGATCCTGGGCAATATCCTGCTTTGGATCGAGGGCAGACAGCCGACGACCGCGTTTGCCACACAGGCGCCGGCAGTGTCCGGGGCGCTGTCCGCCATGCTCGCGCCGCTGGGCATCGTCAGCGCGCTTTGCATCGGGATCTTCACCTTCTCCTGCCTGCGCGGCAAGCGTCCCTCGCCTCTGCTGTATATGATCGCCAGCGTGTACATTGTGGTGCGCCTGATCGTCTGCTTTCAGGAGTGGAACATCGACCCGTCGGTGCACGACTACGCCTTTCAGCTCCTCGCCGCCATCTGCTGTATGCTCGCCGCGTTCCAGCTTGCGGGCTTCAGCTTTGACCGCGGCAAGCGGCGCATGACGCTGTTTTGGTCGCTGAGCGCCGTCGTCTTTTGCAGCATCACCGTGGCGGACACGCTCGTCGGCGGCATTGCCCATGAGGCGCTGATCAATTTCGGTCTTCTGCTCTCCCTCGGTGTCAGCAGCGGACAGCTCCTGTTTACGAAATAACCCAGCAATACTGCGGCATCTTCTCGTGAAAGAGCAGGTGCCGCAAGCCGTCTTCAAGGAAGATCGCGATGCCACTCAGTGGGAACCAGAGCAGGGTAAAGGGCAGGCAGATCTGCCCCATCAGATTCATCGGCACGGCGGAATAGTCCCAAACGCGCATATTCCACGCACGGTTGACCAGGATCCCCGTCCAGAATTCAAAGAAGGTCACAACGACCGCGCCGAGGAGCATCTGCGCCAGCACAGGCATCCGGGAGCGGCGATTCAGCCCGCCGATGAGGTAGAAGCACAGCGCGCCGAGTAAAAACATACTCCCGTGCGTCCAGCCGCGCCAAAGCAGCTCGACCCCGCAATAAAACATCCCGCCGAGATAGAAAATGACAGACTCCTGCCAAAGATGATAGAGCTTTGCTTTCATGGTAAGCCATCCTTTCGTGGAAAGTATTCTGTTGTTTTCCAGTATTTCCCGAAACGCAGCAAAGCATACGGACAAAAAAGTCTGTTTTTTCCGAGAAAACACTTGACAAACCCGTTTTCATCATATATAATCACTTTGCTGTTTCGGCAGCGATAGAGAAAATGGCGGCATAGCTCAGTTGGTAGAGCATTCGGTTCATACCCGGAGTGTCATCTGTTCGAGTCAGATTGCCGCTACCAGGCCCGTTGGTCAAGTGGTTAAGACACCGCCCTTTCACGGCGGTAACATGGGTTCGAGTCCCGTACGGGTCACCATACGCAGCTTATACGAACACACTATGCACCGTTTACTCGGTTCGT
>JAEDOK010000117.1 GCA_016302005.1 Oscillospiraceae bacterium
CAGGCAGGATTCGCGCTGTAGGGGCGGCTATCAGCCGCCCGCTTGCCGGAACTACCGTCTGCGTACAGATTACTGTCTGCCACTTACGCATTCGGCGGGGATATGTGCCTGCAATTCAAAACAGCACTTTATCAAATCGCTCCTGCACGCTGCGGTAGCGTTCCACGTCAGGCGGCGCGATCTCGCCCGCTGCGATCATCGCTTGAAATTCCGCCTTGCTGACCCACTTGGCATCGCAGGTCTCTCCCTCCTGCAAAACGATCTCCGACAGCGGCACATCCTTTTGCAGCAAATAGATATCGCTGAAATACGAGCGCGAGGCTACACAATCGCTCGTCAAAAGCTTAAACTCCGCTCTATCAGCCTGAATGCCGGTCTCCTCTTGCAGCTCGCGGGCAACGGCTTGCAGACTTGTCTCCCCGGCCTGTACCGCGCCGCCTGTCGGCGACCAGAAATTCGGATAGGTTTTCTTTTCCGGGGATCGCTTCGTCAGGAGCGTCTGCCCGCAGGAATTAAAGATCCACACAAACACCACAAGGTGATATTCTCCCCGCCGCATCGGCACGCCGCGCACATGGGTGCGGTGCAGCGGTCGGCGGTTTTTGTCAAATAAGTCCCAAAGCTCCATCTCTATGCCGCCCCCGTCAAATGCTCCACCAGAATCTTAACTCCCATCAAAATCAAAATCAGTCCGCCGATGACCTCCGCCTTCGATTTGTATTTCAGCCCGAAGGCGTTGCCGATTTTCACACCGGCAGCGGAAAACGCGAAGGTCGTTGCGCCCACCAAGGAGATCGCAAGCCAGATATTCGTATCCGTCACCGCGAAAGACACGCCCGTTGCCAGCGCGTCGATGCTTGTGGCGATAGCCAAGGGCAGCATTGTTTTCACGGAGAAGGAGTCATTCATCTCCTCTTCTTCCTTTGAAAGCGCCTCGCGCAGCATATTTGCGCCGATCAGCACCAAAAGCCCGAAGGCGATCCAGTGATCAAAGCGCTTAATGTACTCCGCAAAGGAGCTTGCAAGGAAAAACCCGATCAGCGGCATCAGCGCCTGAAACCCGCCGAAATACGCGCCGGTGATTAAGCCGTGCTGCAGCTGTATCCGCTTTACGGAGAGTCCCTTGCTTACGGACACGGCAAACGCATCCATTGACAGCGCCACGGCGGTAACAAACAGATCCAGCAGTCCCATTGTCTCAATTCCTTCAATCATTTCAAAAAACCGCACTCTTGTCTGCGACAAGAATGCGGTTTTCTGGTGCGAGTGATGCGACTTGAACGCACACGACGGTTGTCACACGCCCCTCAAACGTGCCTGTCTACCTATTCCAGCACACTCGCATATCGGTTTTGCTCCGCTATTGTACATCACAATTTTGGATTTGTCAACCTCTTTTTTCTCTACTTGCGATTTTTTTCTTTCTCTGCTACAATGGTTATCAGAAAAACGCATTTTTGACACTTTGCA
Source organism: Oscillospiraceae bacterium (assembly GCA_016302005.1). The sequence goes on from JAEDOK010000117.1 coordinate 1,471, forward strand.
GCCAAATACATCAGCCCATATGAGCAATATGCAAATAGCAGCCGTATGATTGTTTTTCAGAGGAGGTCAAACCATGCCCAGATTTTTTGTGACCAAAGAGGAGATCGGTGAGAGCTTCATGGTCCTGACGGGAGAAAACGCCGCGCACGCGAAGGTGCTGCGGCTGAAAAACGGCGATGCGGTGACCGTCTGTGACGGAGAAGGCACGGATTACCGCTGCACCGTCTCGGATGTAGCAAGCGGGCAGATCAGTCTCGTTGTCCACGCCGCCGCGCCCGCGGAGAGCGAGGCGGGCGTGCAGTGCAGCGTCTATATGGCATTCGCCAAGGCGGACAAATTTGAGCATGTCATTCAGAAAGCGACAGAGCTGGGCGCAAGTGAGCTTGTTTGCTTTCCCTCCGCCCGCTGCGTCTCACGTCCCGATGAAAAATCGCTTGCCAAAAAGCTGGAACGCTGGCAGAAAATCGCCGCCTCCGCCGCCGAACAGTCCCGCCGCGGCAGGATCCCGCAGGTACTTGCCCTGCCCTCCTATCAAGCCGCGCTGGAGCGTGCGGCACAGGCGGAGCTTGCCGTCTGCTTCTATGAAAATGAGGAGAAGCTGACCTTCCGCGCCGCCATCGAGCGAAAAACTCCCTTCCGCACCGCCGCTCTTCTGACCGGACCCGAGGGAGGGTTTGAACCGGAGGAGATCACACAGGCGGCAAAGGCGGGCTTGGCGATCTGCACGCTGGGCAGCCGTATTCTCCGCTGCGAAACCGCGCCGTTGTGCGCACTGTCGGCGCTGATGTATGCAGTCGGCGAATTCTGATTTTTCGTCGCTTCTCCCCTTTTTTCTCCGTTTTTTCATCTTTCTTGCAAAGTCCACTTGACGAATCGCCGCAAATGAGGGATAATAGTTTTGTTATAGATGAGACATGCAACTTGGGAAACGCTGCACATTCAGGGCAAAGCTTCCCTCGTATGGTTTGAGGAGAGTACTATGATTGGATTTTATGATTATACGGTCATTTTGACCTACCTGAGTCTGCTGTCAGCCGTTATGGGCATGATGCTGACCGTCACGGGGCATCCGATTCTTGCGACGATGTGTCTGCTCTTTTGCGGGCTCTGCGATATGTTTGACGGCAAGGTTGCCCGCTCCAAGAAAAACCGCTCCGCGGAAGAGAAGTCCTTCGGCATTCAGATTGACTCTCTGACGGACATTGTCGCCTTTGGCGTTCTGCCTGCGATGATTATGCTGTTCCTCTGCGGTTATCGTTGGTATGCCTATATCATTGCTGCATTTTACGTCCTTGCGGGTCTGATCCGTCTTGCCTATTTCAATGTCACTGAGGAGCAGCGCCAGAAGGAGACGGACGAATGCCGCAAGTCCTATTCCGGTTTGCCCATTACCTCCGCAGCACTGATTTTCCCGATCTTTTACTGCGTGATCTCCGCAGGCTGCGTTTGGCTGGATCGCATTGAGCGCTTCGGCGAGCTGTTCTCCGTGCTCCCCTTCCGCATCACGCTCTGCGCCATCACGGCGATCACCGGTCTGTTTTTCATTCTTCCGCTCAAGATCCGCAAACCGCAGTCCAAGGAGCTTTGGGCGTTCTTCGCTGTCGGCGTGCTGGTCGCGTTCGTCCTGCTGCTTGTCATGATCAATGCGCAGATCAAGACTCGCTAATGCCCATGAAAAAACTTTTGATTTTGATGAACCCCTGCTCGGGGAAGAAAAAAGCAAACCGCGTACTCGCGGAAATCATTGACATTCTCAATCGCGGCGGCTTTGATGTTACAGCGTATATGACCGCCGCCCGCGGAGACGCAACGACCGTTGCCGCAGAAAGGGCTGCGGAATTCGACGCGATTCTCTGCATCGGCGGCGACGGCACCTTTAATGAGGTCATTTCCGGACTTTATTCCGTCGGCAGCAAGACGCCCGTCGCCTATATCCCTGCGGGCAGCACAAATGACTTCGCCAACAGCTTAAAGCTCTCCAAAGACCTGCTGCAAGCCGCGCGGGATGTCGTCGAGGGTACGCCGCGCCCGCTGGATATCGGCAGATTCAACGACCGTTACTTCTCTTACATTGCCTCCTTCGGTGCCTTTACGCGGGCATCCTATGCCACCTCCCAGAGTCTGAAGAACGCATTGGGGCATTTTGCCTACATTCTCAGCGGCGTGAAGGAGATCGCCTCCATCCGCAGCAAGCATTTGCGTTTGACCCTTGCTGACGGCACGGTATTTGAGGATGACTATATTTTCGGTGCGATCAGCAATTCCACCTCCGTGGCAGGTCTTTTGACCCTTGCGCCCGATCTGGTCGATATGAACGACGGGCTGTTTGAAATCCTGCTGATCCGCAAGCCGAAAAATCCGTTGGAATTGAGCGATTGCGTCCTCGCTCTGACGACGCAGGACTACAACACGCCCATGCTGACGATGGCATCGAGTGCGCGGGTCGAGATTGAAGCGCCCGAGGATATGGACTGGACGCTTGACGGAGAGCGCGCAGACGGCGCGGCGCACTGCACGGTGGAAAACCTCCACAGCGCGGTCAATGTCATCACCAATCCGAAATCATAATCATATTCGCCGCTGCCTGCGCAGCGGCGTTTTTGGAGGCAGCCATGAAAACCGTATGTAAGCGCCTGCATCGAGGCGACGATCTGTTCAAAAGCATACAAGCCCTTGCGCGGGAACGGCACATCGGCGCGGGCGTTGTTCTCTCCGCTGTCGGCTGCGTCAGCAGGGGTGTTGTCCGCGATGCAAGCGGTGTGACCCTGCGCGAAATCGACGAGCCTTGCGAAATTGTCAGTCTGAACGGCACCGTCAGCGAGACACGCTGCCATCTGCATATCGCGCTTTCCAAGGAAGATCTGTCCACCGTCGGCGGTCATCTTGTCGAGGGCTGCATTATCAACACTACCTGCGAATTGGTGCTCGGCGTTTTAGACGGCTGGCGCATTGAAAAAGAATTTGACGCGGAGACAGGCTATGACGAGCTGATTTTCCGTGAGGAGGCACACCAATGAAAAACACCACGCTTTGTTATATTGAAAGGGACGGCTGCTATCTGCTGCTGCACCGCATCAAGAAGGAAAACGACCTCAACCGCGACAAATGGATCGGCATCGGCGGAAAATTTGAAGAGGACGAAAGCCCCGAGGAATGTCTTTTGCGCGAGGCAAAGGAGGAGACGGGGCTGACGCTGACGGATTACCGCTATTGCGGCATTGTCACCTTCGTCTCGGACAAGTGGGAGGGCGAATATATGCACCTGTTCCACGCGACCGGTTTTACAGGCACACTGCGTGACTGTGACGAGGGAAAGCTTGAGTGGGTCGAAAAGGAGCGCTTCGCCGCACTTCCGCAATGGGAGGGGGATAAGATCTTCCTTCGTCTGCTGGAAGACCACGTTCCCTTCTTCTCCCTCAAGCTCTGCTACGAGGGAGATAAACTTGTCTATACCGCCCTCAACGGCAAACCGCTCTAACCCTCTGTAGGGCGGGGACA
>JAEDOK010000118.1 GCA_016302005.1 Oscillospiraceae bacterium
CGGAACGGCGTTGAAAACCGATTGAAATGAATATTTTAATCGGTTTTCAGTATTACATCCGCGCAAAGCGTTGTAAGTACAAAGCCTAGCCCGGCGGAGAGGTTTCCGCCGGGCTTGGGGTTTTATTCGGTATCAGCCAATATTTTCAATCAAGCCGTAGCCGCCGTCGTTTCTCTTGTAGACAACCGCAAACGCTTCGCTGTTTTCCTCGTCCTTGAACGCAAAGAAGGTATGCTCCAGCAGGTTCATTTGCAGGATTGCTTCCTCACGGGTCATCGGCTTCATCGGGAACTCCTTGACACGGACGATCTCGAAATGACTCTCTTCCTCTGCCTCGGGAGCAAAGGATGTGACCTCTGCCGAACGGACGAAAGCATCCTGACGCAGGCGGCGGGCAAGGCGGGTCTTGTTCTTGCGGATCTGACGCTCAATGGTGGCCACTGCGGCATCGATCGACGCGTACATATCCGATGTTGCCTCGCTTGCGCGGAAATAGGTGTTTGCGGCATGGACCGTAATTTCAACCTTATTACGATCCTTTTCTACAGAAAAGGCGACAAGTGCCTCCGCATCGTCACGGAAAAACCGTTCCAACTTCATAACCTTCTTCTCGGCATAAGCGTGGACGCTGGAGGGCAGGCTGACTTTTTTCTCGGAAAACTGGAATTTCATAGTAGTCGCTCCTTTCGTGTTATGTAAGCGCCGATTGGCGTTTACTTCGGTCTTGCTGTCTATATTATAACATAAATCTCAGAAAATTCAAGTCTCTTCCTTCGGTGATGCAAGCAGTTGATCCATAATCATGCGATAGATCGTCTCCGCATTCTCTTTAAACGCCGAGGCGAGGCGAACCGCATGCTTCTGCGTCGGCGCCATCAGTTCCATACGCAAAAGGTCGCTGACTTCATCGTTCAGACTGAGGCAGACGGTAAAGTCTCCACTCTCCCGCTGCTTGATTGAGGTCTTGACGAAGCTGCTTCTCTGTACGGCGCGATTATAGCGATCCACCGCAGCTTGTGCCCGCTGCATGACGGGATAGGGCACGGCATCCTCCGTGACCGCGCACGCCTCACGACCCTTTTTGGTGATCTGATAGCGCTCGCCCTCGACCTTCTCCAAATGACCGCTTTCCACCATCTGCGGCACCGCCTGTGCCAGATCGAAATAGCTCAGGCAGTCATCCTGATAAGCAAGCTCATAGATTTTCTGCATGTCGATCGGATACATCACCCTTGACATCACATACAGTATCAGCAATTTCACATCCAACATATCATGAATGAATCCGCGCCGTTCCACAAATATCACATCCCTCTTCTTTCTTTTATTATAGCGCAATCGACGCTTCTTGACAACAACTCTTTTCACCAATTTGCAAAATGAAACATAGGCTGTAGGGAAAGGATGTGAGCGGTATGGAGAAAACGCTGTGGATGGTCGGCGGTGACGAGCGCAGCTTTTGGGCAGCGCAGCACCTTCGAAATCAACGCTTTACGGTGCTGACGCAAGGTGTGCCGAAGCTATCGGATACACTACTCCCCGCTGCGTTTTCTACGCTGATTTTACCATTTCCGTCATTTCGCGGTGCGTTGGTGCGCGGCCCCTCAGCTGTTCCCGTGGAGGAGCTGCTTTGCCGCTCGAACGGACAGACCTGCGTGTTCGGCGGGCAGTTCGGCATTTGGCGCGAGGCGTTTGAAAGCCGCGGCGTGCGCGTCACAGACCTGTATGACACGGAGCCGCTGACAACTGCCAACGCCATACCCACCGCAGAGGGCGCGATTGCGCTTGCAATGGAACACTCGCCGATCACGCTGCACAACGCAAGCTGCCTTGTGATCGGCTATGGGCGCATCGGGAAGCTATTGGCGCGCAGGCTGCAAGCACTCGGTGCCTCTGTCACCGTTGCGGCGAGGAAGCCCGCCGACCGCGCACTTGCCGAGGCGTGCGGACTGCAATCGGAAATGACGGGAAGCTACCTGCACGGCTTAGGTCAATACGATTTCGTTTTCAATACCGTGCCCGCCGCAACGCTGAACGAAGCGCAGTTGTGCCGTCTGCCGCCGGAGTGTATGCTGATAGAGCTTGCCTCGCCGCCCTACGGCATCGACGCGGAGGCTTGCAAGCGTTTAGGGCTTTCCTATCTGCTTGCCTCCGGGCTTCCCGGGCAGTACGCGCCGAAAACCGCAGGCGCACTCTATGCGCAAAGCATCCTCGACCTTCTTGAGCGGGAGGAAACGCCATGAAACCTGTCGTCGGGCTTGCATTTTGCGGCTCGTTTTGTACCTTTCGAAAGACCATCGACGCATTAAAGCTGCTCACGGAGCGTTTTGATGTCGTGCCGATCTTCTCCTTTGCCTCCTACGAAACGGACACGCGCTTCGGCAAAGCGGAGGAGTTCCGCGCCGAGGTGGAGGCGATCTGCGGCAGACCCGTTCTGCATACCCTTGCCGAGGTTGAGCCGTTCGGGCCGAAAAAGCAGCTTGACCTTCTGATTATTGCGCCCTGCACGGGCAACACCCTCGGGAAGCTGGCAAACGGCATTGCGGATACCCCCGCGACCTTCGCCTGCAAAGCCCATCTGCGCAACGCGCGTCCTGTCCTGCTTGCCCTCTCGACGAATGACGGGCTGACGGCAAGCGCGGAGAATATCGGTCGGCTGCTCAATCGCAAGCACTATTATTTCGTCCCCTTCGGGCAGGACAGCCCGCAGGGCAAGCCCTACAGTCTCGTTGCCGATTTCTCGCTCCTGCCCCTCGCCGCGGAGAGCGCGCTTCTCGGGCAGCAGCTCCAACCGATTTTGCGGCAAGGCTGATTTTTCTTGCATTTGGAAACAATGGCAGTTATAATACTTATGTAGGGGCGGCTATCAGCCGCCCGAATCTCAAATATGTCTGCAAAAGGAGAAAACGCCATGCCGAGATTCAGTCTGATCGTTCCGGTCTATCGGGTGGAAGCATATCTGCCGAAGTGTATCGAATCCGTTTTAGCCCAGACCTGTCAGGATTATGAGCTGCTCCTGATTGACGACGGCTCCCCGGACGGCTGCGGAAAGCTCTGTGACGACTACGCAGCAAAACATCCGGACAAGCTCCGGGCGATCCATCAGCCCAACGGCGGCGCAGGCGCGGCGAGGAATCGCGGCATTCAATTTGCAAGCGGCGAGTATTTGCTTTTTGTGGACGGCGACGATTCTCTTTCTCCGGATTTTCTCGCGGCGCTCTCGGCGGTCATTCAAAAAACACCTGCCGATCTCATCCTTTTCGGCGCAGAGGTTGAGCGCGACGGAAAAAAGGTGGACGAGCTGCACGAGAATGTCCCCGCAGAAACGCTTCTCACCGTGAAGGATGAGCCGACACTGTATTTCGGCGTGATGGCGCCGTGGAACCGCGCTTACCGCCGCACACTTTTTACGGAACATGACATCGACTTTGCCACCAAGGTCTGGTATGAGGATATCCGCGTCGTGACAAAGCTGCTCGCCATCGCGCAGACCGCTTACCGTCTGCCCGGCGCATATTACCACTACCTCCAACGCGAGGGCAGCGCAATGAACAATAAAAATGTCGCACGCAACGCCGAAATTCTGCAAGCCTACGACGATATCCTCACTTGGTACGAGGCACACGGTTATTTGGAAACACGCCGCGAGGAGCTGACCTTTCAGGCCATGCAGCACATTCTGCTCGCTGCGACGGTGCGCGTTCTGCTAATTGACCGCAAGAGCCATTTGGTGGAGGAGTTCCGCGCCTATATGGAGCAGCATTTTCCAACCTATCGCGAAAACAAGTATCTTCCCCTTTTGGATAAAAACAAACAGCTCATCTACCGTCTGCTATTAAAAAAACGCTACCGCACTGTACGAATGATTTTCCGCGTCAAGCGGTTCCTCGGGAGGTAACCATGAAACAGAAACTGATTGGAAAAAATGCCATCGTCACAGGCGCGTCCTCCGGCATTGGGCGGGCTACGGCGCTTGCGCTGGCAAAGCAGGGCGCGAATGTCGCATTGATCGCCCGCAACGAAACTCGGCTGAATGCGGTCGCTGAGGAGGTGCGGGCGCTGGGTGTCCAGACCGAGGTGCTGCTTGCGGACATTCGTGACGAAGCGCAGCTCAAAGCCGCTGTGGAGGGTGCCGTGAAGCGCTTCGGTGCGATACATATCTGCCACTGCAACGCGGGCATCTATCTCCGCTGTCCTGCCGCAGCGCTGACGCAGGAGCAGATCCGCGGCATGATGGAAAATAATTTCTTCGGCAATCTCTCCACGGCGTATGCCATTTTGCCCCATTTTCGCGCGCAAGGCGGCGGACATCTGATCGTCACCGTCTCTATGGACGGTAAAAAGGGTGTGCCGCCGGATGCGGCGTATGTCGCGACAAAATTTGCGCTCAACGGTTTCTTTCAGGTCATGCGGCAGGAGCTGCGCCGCGAGGGCATCCATGTCGGCATGATCTTCCCCAGCCGCACCGACACGCCGCAGATCGCCCATGTCGCCTGCCCGAAGATCACACCGAAGGCCTCACCCGACAAGATGGCAAAGGCTGTTGTCAAGTGCATCCTGCGGAACAAGCGGGAGATGCTTGTGCCCTATCTGCCGTGCAAGCTGCTCGTCTTTGCCGATGCGATATCGCCCCGCCTCGGCGACTGGATGGTGCGGGCTTTCAAGCTCGACGGCGTGCAGACCGGCGACCCGATCGTTTGAGGTGCTGCCATGAAGATGAAATTCAAGCGCGTCCACCAGCTCGGCTATGTTGTCGAGGATATGGAAAAGGCAATGGACGAATACGGGAAAATCTACGGCATTAAGGCGTGGTATCGCGCCGTAAACAACCCCGTAGGGCAACTATATTATAAAGGGCAGCCCTTCACCGATCCGGGCTATGATGTTGTCCTCGGCTATTGCGGCAAGACGGAGATCGAGCTGATCACCACCGGCGGCGCGGAAAATATCTACACCGCTTTTAT
>JAEDOK010000007.1 GCA_016302005.1 Oscillospiraceae bacterium
GCACCTAATCGCTTTTCTTACCCCTTTCTACGCACCGTTATTCTGCTCTTTGACACGAAAGAAACCTCTTTTGTCTACCAAGAAAAGAGAGGTTTTCTGTTTTTACGATATGTTGAACACCTCATAAGTTTGTGGTATAATCATTTTGACAAACTTGAATTTGTAGGTGAACAGATGACGAAGCATATTGCAAATATACTCACTGGTTTTCGAATTTTCGGCAGTATTTTGCTGCTGTTCTTTCCTGCGTTTTCCTTAGGCTTTTATATCACCTATATCCTATGCGGTTTTAGTGATATGATTGATGGAACAATCGCCAGAAAAACAAACAGCACCAGCACGTTTGGGAGTCAACTGGACGCTATTGCTGACCTCTTTTTTGTAGCGGTATCTTTGTTTAAGTTGTTACCGGCAATTCATATTCCTCAATGGTTGTGGATATGGTGCGGTGTGATTGCAGTTATTAAAATTAGTAATATCATATGGGGATCTGTTTTTAAAAAAGGTTTATATCCGTGCATACGATTATGAACAAAGTAACGGGACTGCTTCTGTTCCTATTGCCATTGACAGGATCTTTTGCGGATTTGCAGTACATTGCCATAGCTGTATGCTCCGTTGCAACACTTTCTGCAATTCAAGAAGGGTTTTATGTTATAACAAATAGTGAGACCAAGTAATGCAAAATGCAAAAAGGGAAGCCGCAGGCCGAAAGCATCGTTTGGTGCATTCGGCCTGCGGCTTTTGGATGCCCAAACAGCTTTGAGCGACGAAGCTGCGGCGCTTCAAAGCTCACAGGTCCGTCAGATCTGCGGCCGGGATGTCGTTTTCCAGATTGTCCCGCGCAAGATCGTTGTCGATGACAGGATAGGCCGGCGAGATCGGCTTCTCGGCGTGCGGTGCGGAATGGTAGACCTTCAGCGCCGGGGACCGTGTGCCCGCGATGACCGGACGGGCGGGCTTTTTGGTGTGCTTTGCCTTGCCCTGCAGCTCCGGCACGGGCGGATGCGTGTTTTTCTGTTCGCGGCTGCTGATCTCCGGACGCTTCATGCCCTGTTTCGCCATAAAATCACCCCGCCGGTAGCTTGCCCGGAGAAGTACCGATTATGCGCGGCGGAATATCCCGTTATCCGCCCGCAATACGCGAGATAAGCTGCTGCATCTCCCGCTTGGAGCCGACGGCGTGCGCTTGCTGCAGCACCGCCTGCTTTTCCGCCTCCGACAACGCTTCGAAGCGCTGCATGGCAGCTTCATTCTGCGCCAGCGCCATGCCGAAGCCCAGCGGAAGCTCAATGCCATTCATTTTATCACCCCGCGAATAGTATGTGCGCCGGACTGCGGCGCATACGAAATTCGTCAGCAGGGAAGTGTCACGGTAATCAGAACGGAGCAGCCGTCGCGGGTCGTGGCTGTGATCTTGCCCTTGTGTGCCTGCACGATCGCCTTGGCGACCGAAAGACCGATGCCGTAGCCGCGCGTTTGTGAGGAACGCGCTTTGTCGCCGCGGTAGAAGCGGTCAAAAAAGTGCGTGAGCTGTGTCTCGTCGACATCCGGTGCCGCGTTTTCAACGGTCAGCCGAATGCTTTTTCCGCTTTTTGCAAGCTGCAGCGTGACCCAACCGTTCTCGGGCGAGTATTTCAGCGCGTTATCCAGCAGCAGCGTGACAAGCTGCGCCAGCGATTTTTCGTCGCCGCAAAGGCTGATCATCGGCTTGACATGGATCTCGAACGTTTTGCTCTGCGTTTTTGCAGGCGCGAGGAAGGACTGCACGATTTCCTCCACAAGGTCAGAAAACGGGAAATCGAGCATTTGCAGGCAATGCGCCTCCTCCATTCTGGCGAGGAAGATCAGCTCGCCGGTCAAAGACGCAAGACGCACAGACTGCTTTCGAATGTCCTGCAGCCACTCATTTTCGCCCAGCTCCATCGCAAGCACCTCGGCGTCCGCGTCGATGATGGAAATGGGCGTTTTCAGCTCATGTCCGGCGTCGGTGATGAACTGCTTCTGCTTCTCATAGCTCTCGGAGAAGGGCCTGACGATCCTGCCCGACAGGAGCAGCATCAGCAGGAAAACGGCCACCAGACCGCACGCCGAGATGGCGCAGCTTACCCAGAGGAAGTTCCGGAAGGTATCGAGGCCTCTGGAGCAGTCAAGGAAAATGACGCGCACCAGACTGCCCTCCTGCGTGCAGAGAAAGCGATAGTTTCCGTGAAAACCGCTGACGCTTCCGCTGCGGCAGACCTCCTGCGCGAAGACGATGGCGGTATTGCTGTCGACGGCGGCAATGCGGCCGGTATCGACCGTGACGACCTTGTCCGGCGATTCAAGCAGGACGGAGAAGAAGCGTGTTTCGTAAGGCAGCTCCGGCGACTGGCTGCGCGGAATTCGCCCATCGCCGCGGTGAAAATCGTCCTCCGGCTTGGGAAAACGTCCCCGGTTATCCGCCAAGAGCGCAAGCGTCGCGTCTGCTTCGCTGAGAATATCGCGGTAATTCAGCAGATTTACCGTTCCCATGATCAGCAACAGCACCAAAAAGAGCGAGAGCATGGACACGGCAACCAGCTTGATGCGCAGCTTTCGTATCATTCGCATTCCTCCAGATAGTACCCCACGTTACGCGTCGCCCGGATCTGGACGGTCGATTGCAGCGCTTTGAGTTTTTTGCGCAGATAGGAGATATAGACAAAGACGACACTCAGCTCCGTTTCGCTGTCATAGCCCCAGATGCGTTCAAAGAACCGTTCGGTGGAGATGCGCGTTTTGGAATCGCGCATCAGCAGCTCCATCATCTGAAATTCCTTATTCGCAAGATGGAAGCTGCCGCAGGGTGAGGAAAGCGTGAAGGATGCGCAGTCGAGTGTGATGTTGCCGAGTGACAGCATCGCGCCGCCCTGTGCATAGCGCACACGCGTCATTGCGCGGATGCGCGCGAGCAGCTCCTTGGCGACGAAGGGCTTGGTCAGATAGTCATTCGCGCCGCTGTCCAGGCCGAGCACCTTGTCGTCCACCTCAGCCTTGGCGGTCAGAAGGAGAACAGGCGTTTGGTCGCCGGCGGCGCGTATTGTTTTCAGGACGGTGATCCCGTCCACGCATGGCATCATAATATCAAGGATCACGCCGTCGTACTGTTCGGTTTTCAGATAATCCAGCGCTTCCCGGCCGTCGTAAACCGTGTCGACGGCGTAATTGTTCTTTTGCAGGATTACGGTGACGGCTCTGGACAGAGAGCGTTCATCCTCCGCAAGCAACAGCTTCATTTTTCCCACCTCTTGATACCAAATTAACACGCACATATTAAAAGGAACTAAAGTTTCACTGACTATTATAGCAGAAACGGACGAAAAAATCATCTGTTTTCATAAGGCTTGCCTAAGGTTCGGCGGATAAACTGAGGCCGATGAAAGCAAACGGAGGGAAACGGATGCAGTCGGTATTCCAGCGCCATGAGATCAAGTATCTTCTTTCGCAGAAGCAGAAGGATGCGGTGCTTGCCGCGATGCGCCCGTATATGCAGCTTGACTGCTACGGGCGCACGACGATACGAAATATTTATTTTGACACGGACGATTTCCGCGTGATCCGGCGCTCGCTGGAGCGGCCCGTGTACAAGGAAAAGCTGCGTCTGCGAAGCTACCGCACGGCGCAGGCGGATGAGGCGGTCTTTGTTGAGCTGAAAAAGAAATATTTCGACGTGGTCTATAAGCGCCGCATCAGCCTCGCGCAGGATACTGCGCTGCGGTGGCTGAGCGGGGAAGATGACCGACCGCTTGCAGGCCAGATCGCGCAGGAGATCGACTGCTTCCGCAGCTTCTATGTCACGCTTGCGCCGCGGGTGTTTTTGAGCTATGAGCGTGAGGCGTATTTTGACGCCGGAACGGCGGATTTTCGCGTGACCTTTGACGAGAATCTGCGCTACCGCAGACAGGCGCTCAGCCTGAGCGAGCCGCCCGGCGGCACGACGCTGCTTCCGGACGGCGTGACACTCATGGAGATCAAAACCGCAGGCGCGATGCCGCTGTGGATGGCGCACTGCCTGACCCGCGAGCGGATCTACAAAACAACGTTTTCAAAATACGGCGCAGCGTATAAGGATATGCCGGCGCAGGAAAGGAATGTGCGTAAGAACGATGCTTGATTCGATTTTTGGAGGAATTTTTGATGCAAATACCATGGCTGTGATCACGCCGGGCGAGTTTTTGCTCTGCGTTGGCTGTGCCGTGCTGGCAGGAGCGGTGCTGACGTGCGCCTATCTCTTCCGCACGAAGACCACCGGGAGCTTTGCCGTGACGCTGAGCCTCCTGCCTGCGGTGGTCTGCGTGGTCATTATGATGGTCAACGGCAACATCGGTGCAGGCGTAGCCGTTGCGGGCGCGTTCAGCCTTGTGCGCTTTCGCTCCGCACCGGGGTCGGCGCGTGAGATCGCGGCGATCTTTATGGCGATGGGCGCGGGACTGCTGACAGGCATGGGCTATCTTGCCTACGCGCTGCTGTTCAGCGTCCTGCTCGGCGGAGTGATGGCTGCGGCGACGTGCGTGTTCTCCCGTGCGGGAAAACGCGCATCACGGGACAAGACCCTGCATATCACGATCCCGGAGGATCTGGATTATACGGGCGTGTTCGACGAGATTTTTGCGGCCTATACCACGCGGTATGAGCTGACGCAGGTCAAAACGACCAATATGGGGAGCCTCTTCCGGCTGACCTATGAGCTGACGCTGCGCGAGGCCGGAAAGGAGAAGGAAATGATCGACAAGCTGCGCTGCCGGAACGGGAATCTGGAAATCAGCATCTCCCGTCAGGAAACGGTGTGTGCAGCGCTCTGAGGAGGTTGGAACATGAAACGTATGATCGGTTTACTGCTTGCCGCCGTGCTGCTTCTGAGCGGCTGCGCGGAAAAGAATGCAGCCGCTGAGACAGGAGCTACCGAAGCCGCGAGTACAGCTTCGGGTGTCTCCTTCAGCGACCGCGACTATGAGGTCGGCTATGACGAGTCGGAATGCGTGCGGATCACCTTGACGGGCACCGGCGCACAATGCGATTCCGATGCCGTCGAGATCTCCGGCAGCGTGATCACCGTGCACGGCGCGGGCGACTATCTCGTTTCCGGTACGCTTGACGAGGGAATGCTGATCGTCGAGGCGGGAGAATCCGACAAGGTGCGCCTCATCCTCGACGACGTTACGCTGACAAGCGCGGCATCTGCCGCCGTCTATGTCCGCAGCGCGGACAAGGTGTTCCTCACGACCGCTTCCGGCAGTGAAAACGTGCTGGCAAACGGCGGCAGCTATGTCGCCATCGACGAAAACAACATCGATGCAGTGATCTTCTCCAAGACCGATCTGACGCTGAACGGCGAGGGCAGACTGGAGCTCCATGCCGCGGCGGGACATGGCGTCGTGTCCAAGGACGAGCTGACCGTGACGAGCGGCAGCTATGCGATCGAGGCGGAAAAGCACGGCCTTTGCGGCAAGGACGGCATGGTACCGCCGAATGGGGAGTTTCCCCCGGACGGCATGACGGGTGCCACGCCTGACGGAAACGTATGAAAAACGGGACAGAGCCGCAATCTGCGGTTCTGTCCCGTTTGCATTATGCGTTCGTGACGGATAACACGGCGTAATCCTCCGCTTCGACGGCGGCTTTCAGCGCGTCGTCACTGACGGGAGAGCGCAGCGTCACGGTCGCGGTTCCGTCGGCGTGGCTGACCTCGGCAGAGACGACCTCCGGCAGCGCCTCCAGCGCAGATTTTACCGCCGCCTCGCAATGTGCGCACATCATGCCCTCAATGCGCAGCAGCTTTTTCGGCCGCGTATGAGGCGCCTTCGCAGGCTGCGCGGTGCCGTTCTTGCCTTTTCCTCCGTGCGGGCGGAAGAAGTTCAGCCGCAGGGCGTTCATCACGACGCAGAAGCTCGAAAGGCTCATCGCTGCCGCGCCGAACATCGGGCTGAGCTTCCAGCCGAAGACGGGGATCCAGACGCCGGCGGCCAGCGGAATGCCGATCACGTTGTAGAAGAATGCCCAGAACAGGTTTTCACGGATGTTGCGCAGTGTTGCGCGGCTCAGCCGGATGGCGGTGGGGACGTCTGCGAGGCTGCTCTTCATCAGAACGACGTCTGCCGCGTCGACGGCGACGTCGGCACCAGCGCCGATGGCGATGCCGGTATCGGCACGGGTGAGGGCCGGGGCGTCGTTGATGCCGTCGCCAACCATTGCGGTCTTGCCGGATTTGCGCAGCGTGCGGATGGCGGCCTCCTTGCCGTCGGGCAGAACGCCTGCGATGACATCGTCGACTCCGGCCTGGGCGCCGATGGCGCGGGCGGTCTTTTCGTTGTCGCCCGTCAGCATGACGACGCGGATGCCCATGCGTTTCAGCTCCTCCACCGCCTCCGGACTGTCCTCTTTGATGACGTCCGCGACCGCGATCGTGCCGAGATAGCGTCCGCCGAGGGCAAAAAGCAGCGGGGTCTTGCCCTGCGCGGAAAGCTGCTCCGCCTGCTGCACGGCGGCATCGGGCAGCGCGAGCTGGCTGCTGAGATAGCGCAGACTGCCGCCGACCAGAGTTTTGCCGCCCAGCTTGGCGGTCAGACCGTTTCCGGGGCGGACGACAAAGTCCGAGATCTCCGGGGCTTCGATGCCCAGCTCGGCACTTTTTTGCAGGATGGCCTTTGCCAGCGGGTGCTCGCTCCTGCGTTCGAGCGCACAGGCGGCCTTGAGCAGGATCTCTTCGGTATAGGCAGGCAGCAGGTCGGTGACCTTCGGCTCACCGCGGGTGATCGTACCGGTTTTGTCGAGCGCGACGATCTGCGTCCGGCCTGTTTCCTCCAGAGACTCCGCGGTTTTGAACAGAATCCCGTTCCTGGCGCCGACGCCGTTGCCGACCATGATTGCCACCGGCGTGGCAAGACCCAGCGCACAGGGACAACTGATGACGAGCACCGAGACGCCGCGTGTCAGCGCGAAGCTGAATTCCCGTCCGACGAGCAGCCAGACGAGCGTTGTCACGACGGCAATGCCGATCACGGCGGGGACAAACACGCCGGATACGCGGTCGGCGAGCTTTGCGATCGGCGCTTTGGTCGTCGCCGCGTCGCTTACCATTTTGATGATCTGGGATAACGTCGTATCCTCACCGACACGGGTGGCTTCGCACACAAGATAACCAGACTGGTTGACGGTCGCGGCGGAGACAAGATCGCCGACGCTTTTGTCGACCGGCAGGCTCTCGCCGGTCAGTGCGGATTCATTGACTGCGCTGCTGCCGTCGAGGACGATGCCGTCGACGGGAATACGTTCGCCGGGACGCACGGCGAAGCGGTTGCCCTTGCGCACCTGGCCGATCGGCACGGTGACCTCGGCGCCGTCCTTAATGAGCACGGCGGTTTTGGGCGCAAGGCGCATCAGGCTCTTGAGCGCGTCCGTCGTCTTGCCCTTTGCCCGTGCTTCGAGCAGCTTGCCGACGGTGATCAGTGTCAGGATCATGGCGGCAGACTCGAAATATAGCTCGTCCATATAGGCCATTGCCGCCGCACCGCTGCCGGTCATGGCAAACACCGCGTAAACGCTCCAGAGGAAGGAGGCTGCTGCGCCCAGCGCGACCAGTGTGTCCATGTTCGGGGCACGCTTTATCAGCGCCCGAAAGCCGCTGATGAAGAATTTTTGGTTGATGACCATGATAAGTGCCGAGAGAAGAAGCTGCATCAGGCCGACGGCAACATGGTTTTCCGCAAAGAAGGCGGGAAGGGGAAGCCTGACCATGTGACCCATGGAAAAATACATCAGCACAAGGAGAAATCCGAGCGAGGCAAAAAGCCGGCGCTTGAGACGCGGTGTCTCATCATCTATAATCGCGCGATCCTGCGCGGCGGATGGCTCTTTTGCGCCTTGCAGGGAGGCACCGTAGCCCGCGGCCTGAACCGCAGCGATGATCTCCCGTGCCGGGACGTCGCCCTCGACGCCCATGGAATTTGTCAAAAGGCTGACGGAGCAGGCGCTCACGCCCGGAAGTGCGGAGACCGCCTTTTCCACGCGTGCGCTGCACGCCGCACAGCTCATACCGGTGACTGTAAAATGCTGCATCTTTGCGCTCCTTTCATTTCATCAGCTTTTGCAGCGTGATGACCAGCTCGTCGACGACCTCGTCCTTGCCGTCACGGATGTCCTGCACGACGCAGGTGCGGATGTGCGAGGCCAGAAGCTCGCGGTTAAACGCATTGACGGCGGCACAGACCGCAGCGGACTGCACGAGAATGTCCGTACAGTAGGCGTCGCGTTCCAGCATTCCCTTGATGCCGCGCACCTGTCCCTCAATGCGATTGAGACGGTGCATGAGGGCGCGGTATTCCTCATCCGTGCGCGTTTTTGTTTTTCCGCAGCAACAAGTCTTCTGTTCCATAGGATTCACACTCCTTGTTCTTCTATTCGCCTGTATTATATACCCCATAGGGGTATATGTCAAGAGAAAAATGGGTGCAGAAATATATTGCAATGCGCGAAAAAAACTGATATACTAAGGGTGCCGACATGAAAAAATTTTTACCGCATCTCAAAAACGTGATGTCGGTCAAGGCGGCCCGGACCTCCCTACCGGGCTGCCTTGTTTTTTGCACAAAAAAAGCAGAGCCGTGCGGCTCTGCTTTCCCATTATAAATTGCGGACGACGCCAAAGACAAGAAGGGCTGCACAGGCTGCGTACAGCAGCAGGGATTCGGTTCGCGTCGTGCGGAGCGAGCCGTCGCGGACGTATCGGACGGACAACCGCACGGTGAGAACGGCACCGAACGGAAGCAACGCGCAGATCGCGGGATTCGCCGCCCATGCGCCGCGAAGATCCAGCCGGAGCAGGCACAGACAAAGATGGGAAACGCCGCAGCCGGGGCACAAATACCCCGTCAGCGTGCGAAACGGGCAGGGGATCCAGACGTCGAAGGCGGTGCAGACGAGGGCATAAAGCCCGCCCGCCAGAAGCAGCAGCCCGTAAAAGCGCAGCAGGCGCAGCAACCGGTGCTTAATGCAGGGTTGCAACCTTGTTCAGCTCGCTCTGGATCAGCGCCCAGACGACGATACTGCCGCCGATGAGCGAAATGATGAGGTACAGAGTCGCACAGCTCGTGTCGACTTCACCGGTGTTGCGGTTTTTGATGTAGGCAACCTTTTCGCCCGCTTTATACGCCCAGTAGATGCCGTAAATGCCGCAGGTGACGAAGGTCAGCAGCGCGACCATACCGCCGGATGGCTCATTTGTGCGGCAGCTTGCAATGTTGAGGTCGTCGGCCAGACGAATCAGCCAATAGATGCCGTAGATGCCGCAGGTGACAAGGGAGAGAATGATGCTGATGGCAATATCGCGCGACTGGATCGGCACGCGGTAATTGCCGCCCTGCGGGAAGCCGTAGGGCTGATAGTTATTCTGCTGGTACCCATTCTGCCAGCCGTTATTCTGCTGGTAGCCGTTTTGCTGATAATAATTTTGCTGGTAGCCGTTTTGCCAGTTGTTGTTTTGCTGAGAATTGTATTGCTGATTCTGATTCGGCTGTTCATTCTGCGGAGCAGAGAAGGGAGTTCCGCAGTTATCGCAGAACTTGAAGCCGTCAGGACAGCTCTTTCCGCATTTCGGACAGATCATAATGCTCGCTCACTTTCTTTAGGGTTGGAGTGAAATCTCCTGCGCTTATTATACCTCAGACCGACATTGATGTCAATATTTCGTGCGAGGCAGAAAAAGCGCCCTGCCAACAGGAAATTGGCAGGGCGGACGACGGTATCAGGGGAAACCGACATAGCCGGTATCGAGGTCAATGATCGCAAAGCCGTAGTTGGGATCGGGGACGTTATACGACGGCAGATTAATGTCTGCGCCGGAGCCAAAATCGCCTTCACCGGGAGTGGGCGGATCGAGCTCGTCGTCTGGGATCACGGGGAGGTCAGAATCCGGAGCGTCGACCTTGATGGTCACGACATGGTAGGAAACGCCGCCGTAATTGGCATAGATGTTGGCTTGACCGCTTTTCCCGCCGGCGTTCAGCTCCATCATGAATTGCATTTTTCCGGGAGTGTTGGTGAGCTGAAGCTGGTGGAAGATGCGCAGAACATCCGGGTTATCACAATAAAAGGTGCAGTTATCCGTTGCATAAAAATATACGAACTGCGTATCTCCGGGACGCATCGGGGATTGACAGTTGCCCGCCCAGACGCTGAAAGTCTGCGCATTAGAGGTGTCCGTGACGAGGGGGTCCGGGGCGATCTCAGAAGGGTTGCCCGTAATCTCCTCCACAGCCTCGGTCGGGAGGAAGGCAAGCTCCTGCACGGCGACCGGCGGCTCCTTTGCCGGCTGGGCATCCAATGTGCCGGACGCGGCGTCAGTGACGGCAGACAGCGGCGCGGCGCTGCTTCCGTCGGAGGCGGGAAGCAGCTGCGGCGCGGGGGAAGCGGCAACGGACGACCCGGTGAGGAAGGTGAGCAGGAACAGCGGCAGCAGAGCCAGGGCACAGAGCACCGTCAGCGCACGGCGCGCCTTATCCTTTGCCAGGGCGCGCAAACGCCCTGCCGTTGAGGAAAAGGAGAAGCCGGTCTCCGCGAGGCCCAGAAGGCGGGAACGCTCCGCGGCAACCAGCGTGCGGGCGTAGGAAAGCCGTTCCTGTTTGCCGAGTTTCGCTACGGCCTCGGCGTCACAGCGCATTTCCATGTCCTGTGAGGCAAGATAGAACATCAGCCAGACAAGCGGGTTGAACCAGTGGACGCACAACGCCAGAAGCAAGAGCAGCTTCAGTGCGACATCGCAGTGATGGATGTGCGCCTGCTCGTGCAGAAGAACGTGCTGCAGGCCGGCACCGCTCTCGGCAAAGCTGCAGGGAAGCAGGACCACCGGACGGAAAATGCCGTAGGTCAGCGGGGCGTCAAGCCCGTCCAGCATCCGGACGCGAAGCCCGTCCGGAATCTGTGTGCCCTCCGGCAGAGGAAGGCTGAAGCGATAGCGCCGGCGGGCGCGCAAATGGTTCACTGTAAATACCAGCGCCAGTGCGGCAGCGCCGACGGCCCAGACTGCGGGAAGCTGATCCGTGAGCGCTGTGCCGCTTGCCGTCTCCGTCGCAGCGGCGGGAGCAGTTACCGGCGGGGCAAGCGTCTCGACCGGAGCGGCCTGTGCGGGAGCGTCATACGTGAGCGGCGGCGTCTCGACGGTTACCGGCGTGGGCGCAGCGGTGCTGCCAAAGTCCGCCGGGATCAACGAGGTGTGAATGAACACCGGCACAAGCAGGCGAAAAGCGGCCAGCAGCCAGAGAATCGGCAGAAGCCTGCGGCTCAGCTTATGTTGAAGAAGAGCGCGCACAAGGGCAATCAACGCAATGAACGCGCCGCCGGCGAAGCTCATATGCAGCAAAGTGGTCATTCTTCATTCTCCATTTCGTGCAGCAGCCGGTAAAGCTCGTCGATCTGCTTGACGGAGAGCTTCTTGCGGCCGACCAGAGATGCGACCAGCAGATCGGCAGACCCGCGGAAGGTCGTCTCCAGCAGCTCATCGGTCGCCCATTCGGAGGCCTGCTCCTCGGTGACGAGCGCGGTGCAGCGGAAGCCCGGCTCTTCACGTTTCAGATAGCCTTTGTCCTGGCAGCGGACGATCATTGTATAAGAGGTGGTCTTTTTCCAGCCAAGGCGCTGATCCAGCGCAGCGGCCAGCTCCTTGGCGGTAGTCGTGCCGTTTGTCCAAAGAATCTCCATCACACGGCGTTCGGCTTCGGTCAGCTTCATAGTGGTTCTCCCTTCACAGTCCTGCAGCAAAAGTGGCTGTCATATTTTTCCTTGTCAATATTCTAAGCAAATAGAAAACCATTGTCAATAGTTTTTCATAAATTATTGTATTTTTTGAAGAAAGCTGCGCAAAAAAGCTCCCTGCCCGCCCGGGCAGGGAGCATCGTATCAGCAATAGAAGTCGCGGATCTTTTTCGCGCGGCTGGGATGGCGCAGCTTGCGGATGGCCTTGTTTTCGATCTGGCGGATGCGCTCGCGTGTCACGCCGAAGATCTGGCCGACCTCCTCAAGGGTGTGCGTTTTGCCGTCGTACATTCCGAAGCGCAGACGCAGCACATCGGCCTCACGCTGGGTGAGCGTGTTGAGGATGTCGCTCAGGGCTTCAGCCAGCAGGGCGTTGCTGGTGGCGTCGGCCGGGCCGGGCGTGTTGTCATCCTCGACGAAGGAGCCGATGGTCGTATCCTCCTCGTCACCGACGGGGGTGTCGAGCGAGAGCGTGTCGGCGGCGGTGCGGTTGGCCTCGATGATCTTCTCAATGGGGAGGTTTAGCTCGTCCGCGATCTCCTCAAGGGTGGGCTCGCGGCCAAGCTCCTGCACGAGCTTGCGGTTGCAGCGGGTGGCCTTGTTGATGACCTCTACCATATGGACAGGGACGCGGATGGTTCGCGCCTGGTCGGCAATAGCGCGGGTGATCGCCTGCCGGATCCACCATGTCGCATATGTAGAGAATTTGTTTCCCTTTGTATAGTCGAACTTGTCGACTGCGCGGATGAGGCCGGTGTTGCCCTCCTGAATGAGGTCAAGGATATGCAGCCCGCGGCCGGAGTATTTCTTTGCGATGGAGACAACGAGACGGAGGTTTGCCTCGGTGAGCTTGTTCTTGGCGGACTGGTCGCCGTCGACGACGCGACGGGCAAGCTCCTGTTCCTCGTCAGCCGACAGCAGGGGGATCTGACCGATCTCCTTGAGATACATCCGAACGGGATCGTCAAGGTTGAATTCGGCGGCCAGCTCCACGGGGTCGACCAGAGGCTCTTCCTCGATGTTCTCCGGCACGAGGTCGATGTCTTCAATGATCCCCTGCATCGGGTCGTCCGAGCCGGGCTCAGAGCTGAGGATCTGGATCCCCATGGATTCAAACGTATCATAAACCTGCTCGATCTTCTCCACGGAGAGGTCGAGCTTTTCCAGCGCGGCAAGCACTTCGGAGGAGGCAAGCACACCCTCGCGGCGACCCTTGTTAATCAGATTGGTCAGCGGGGTCATCAGTTCCTCGTTCGTTTTTCCGCTTTTATTCGAGGTACCCATAAAGCACTTCCTTGTAACTTTGGTATTTTCGGGCGTATCCAATACATTATACCGTGTAATCTTCCATTACGCAATAGCTTTTTCAAGAAAAACGACAAAAAATTTCACTTTTTTGAAAAAATAGTGGAAACAAGAAACGAAAACGCGCTTTTGCAGAGATCCTGTCGGCACAGCGGCGAAAAGAGAACGATTTCGCCGGTGTTTGCCCTTGCACAGGATACCCGCAGAAGCGCGTAATCATACATGGCATTATTCGGAAACGAGCCTTGCGTATACCGCGTCAAGGAAGCCCTCGCTCGTAACGACGCGCGGTGCTTCGCCCTCCCAGAGCGCGGCCAGGTCCTTCGTCATCGTGCCGCTCTCGATCACGGCGATGCAGGCAGCCTCCAAACGGCGGGCAAAGGCGACGAGTGCATCGTTGCCGTCGAGCTCACCGCGCTTGGAAAGCGCACCCGTCCACGCGAAAATCGTCGCCATCGGGTTGGTCGAGGTCTGCTCACCGGCAAGATAGCGGTAATAGTGCTTTGTGACCGTTCCGTGCGCCGCCTCGTATTCATAGTTCCCGTCGGGAGAGACGAGAACGGACGTCATCATCGCAAGCGAACCGAAGGCGGTCGAGATCATGTCGCTCATCACGTCGCCGTCATAGTTCTTGCACGCCCAGATGAAGCCGCCCTCGCTGCGGATGACGCGGGCGACTGCGTCGTCGATGAGCGTATAGAAATAGGTGATGCCGGCTTTTTCAAAGGCTTCGCGGTATTCATTTTCGAATATTTCCGCGAAGATCTGCTTGAAGGCGCCGTCGTAGATCTTGGCGATCGTATCCTTGGCGGAGAACCACAGATCCTGCTTCGTTGCCAGCGCGTAGTTAAAGCAAGCGCGGGCAAAGGAGGCGATGGAGGTGTCCTTGTTATACTGCCCCGTCAGGACGCCGCCGCATTCAAAATCGTAGATGGTTTTGCGCGTTTCGACGCCCTGCGCGTCGGTAAAGACCAGCTCCGCCTTGCCCTGCGGGACGCGAAGCTCCGTCGCCTTATAGACGTCGCCGTAGGCGTGACGTGCGATGGTGATCGGCTTGCTCCAGTTCTTCACGACCGGGCGGATGCCGTCGACGAGGATCGGTGCGCGGAAGACCGTGCCGTCCAGGATGGCGCGGATCGTTCCGTTCGGACTTTTCCACATCTCGTGCAGATTGTATTCGTTCATGCGCTGAACATTCGGCGTGATCGTGGCGCATTTGACGCCGACGCCGTACTTCTTGATCGCCTCGGCGGCCTCGTGCGTGACGGCGTCGCGGGTGCGGTCGCGCTCCGGCAGGCCGAGGTCATAGTATTCGGTCTTCAGCTCCACGAAGGGAAGCAGCAGCTTTTCCTTGATCTGCTTCCAAAGCACGCGGGTCATTTCGTCGCCGTCCATCTCGACGAGCGGCGTTGTCATCTTAATTTTCTGCATTGTTCTGCCTCCGACTGATCAGCTCGCAGCGGTTGATGGGTGTGCCGAGCTGGTAGAATTTTTCCTCATAGCCCGTCATGATCCCGACCGGGCCGTTGGCGTGCAGATCGCGCGTCAGTTCGTGTATTTCCAGCCCGCAGGCCTCAAATTCGCCGAGCGACCACTCAAACAGGGCGGCATTGTCGGTTTTGAAGTGGATCTCGCCGCCGTCACGGAGGATCTTCTTGTATTTTTCCAGAAAGCTGCGGAAGGTGAGGCGGCGTTTGGCGTTTTTCTTACGCGGCCACGGGTCGCAGAAGTTAAGGTAGAGCAGGTCGATCTCGCCCGGCGCGAAGTATTCCTCCAGCTCCGCTGCGTCGAGCGACAGGAAATAGACGTTTTTCAGCCCCATCTCCAGCGCACGCTCCATGCCGAGCAGCATCGCCTCATTGACGCGCTCGACCGCGATGATGAGGACATCGGGCTCCGCCGCGGCGGTCTCGACGGTGAATTTTCCCTTGCCGCAGCCGACCTCCAGACGGATTTCACGCGCATCGGGCATCAGCGAGCGCCAGTTACCGCGCAGCGCCTTGCCGTCGCGCACCCAGATGGCGGAGCACGCCTCCATGCGCGGGGCTAAATTGTTGCGTTTTCTCATCCGCATGGCTTATACCTCGAAGATCACAGGCTCGCCGTCAACGCCCAGACGTCCGGCGCGGATCTCGACGACACCGCCGGAGATGAGGTCGCGGTACTGACCGTCGGGCAGGTCGACCGGGATCATTCCGGCTTCGCCGCGCAGGCAGAACACGCCCGCGAGCGTTTTACCGCCCTTCGTGTGCAGCGCCAGCGCGATGTCATGCGCGAAGGCCTGCACGCGGTAGCTGCTGTCGGTCAGCAGCGGATGGCGCTTGATCCCGGCGAGCTTTTGCAGCAGCGGCGTGATGTCCCTGCCTGTGTTCCAGTTGACCGTATCCTTTTCAAACAGGCTCGGCGTATGCGCCTGCTCGACCTCCTGCCCGGCGTAGAGCAGGGTCATGCCCTTCTGGAAATAGAGCATCGCCGTGTGGTTGCGCAGCATTTTTTCGTCGGGGATGAGCTGCCTTGCGCGGTTTTGGTCGTGGTTTTCAAGATAGCGGAGCTTGACATAGTTTGCCGGATAGATGTACTCCTGGCGGTTCACCGCGTCGAGATACTGCGAAAGCGGAATTTCGCCCTTCAGATAGCGCAGGAAATCGGGGAAAATGTCATAATCGTAGCAGATGTCAAACGCCTGATAGATCTCGGAATCGGAGAGAGAGGCGATGCCGTCGGCACGCGTGCCCGTGATGAAGCATGGCTCGACCGATTCGCTCAGCCAGATGCAGCCCGGACGAACGGTCTCGACCTCGCGGCGTGCGGCAAGCCAGAATTCCAGCGGGACGAGCGGCGCGACGTCGCAGCGGAAGCCGTCGACCACGGAGGCCCACTGCTTGAGCGTCTCGATCTGGTAGTCCCACAGACCGCGGTTGCCGTAGTCGAGGTCGATGACATCCGACCAGTCGCCGATGCGGTTGCCGAAGCTGCCGTCGGCCTTGCGGTAGAACCACTCCGGATGCTCCTGCGAGAGCACGGAATCGGGCGAGGTGTGATTGTAAACGACGTCGATGATGCACTTCATGCCCTGCGCATGGATGTCGTCCACGAGGTGCCGGAAGTCCTCCATCGTGCCGAATTCGGGGTTGACCGCGCGGTAGTCCGAGATGGCGTAGGGACTGCCGAGCGTGCCCTTACGGTTTTTCACGCCGCACGGATGAATGGGCATCAGCCAGACGATGTCCACGCCGAGGGCGCGGATGCGCGGCAGGTCGCGGCGCAACGCCTCAAACGTGCCTTCCTCGCTGTAGTTGCGGACGTAGATCGAGTACATGATAAGATTGCGATATTCCTTCGGGGTACAGACTGCCATTTCAGAATCCTCCTTGATCCCGTTTCAGTTTTGTATATTGTATCGGGAATGGTCGAAAAAGTAAAGTACCGGATAGGGCAAAAGGCTTATTTCTCCGTCACAAGCGCCTCGATGGGCTTGCGTTTTTTCGGGCGCAGGGGATCGCCGGGAGCGGCATAGCCCAGCGCAATGACCAGCCGGACAGGCGCGTCCAGACCGCAGAGCGTGCGGATCTTTTCGTCGCTGAGCCAGCCGATCATGCAGCTTCCGAGCCCCTGTGCGGTGGCCTCGGCGGTGAGATAGGCCGCCGCGATGCCGATGTCGATGGAGCGGTAGTCGATGCCCTTCATCCGCGCGCCGACGGCGGCAGTGCGGTTATAGGGCGCCTCCGAAATGACGATCAGCACGGGCGCCTGCGAGACAAAACGGTTCATACCCATGCCAGAGGTCGCTGCGGCGACCTTCTTTGCAAGCTCACCGCGGCAGACGGTGAAATGATACGGCTGCGCGTTGCAGGCCGAGGGCGCAAGACGCGCCGCCTGCAAAACGGCATCCAGCTTCTCCTGCTCTACAGGACGCGTCGCGTCATAGCTGCGGCAGGACTGGCGGGTGTTGACAATTTCGGTGAAATTCATCCCGTACCTCCGGCTTATTTGAGCGCCAGACCGTCGCGGAAGGCGTTGCCGACCTTCTCGCCCAGCACGAGATAGTGGTGGTGCATGGCGTCATAGGTGATGGGACGGAGCTTTGCGACGTCGATCTTGCCGCTCTCGTCCAGGACGGACTCGTCGGCGCAGACATTGACGATCTTACCCACCAGACGGCAGGTATCCTTGTCATACGAGAGAACTTCGCATTCGAGCGCCACGGGCAGCTCGTCGATGAGCGGCGCGTCGACAAAGGCAGACTTTGTCGCGTGGAAGCCGGCCTTTGCAAATTTGTCCGGGACCTTGCTGCCGGAGACGAGGCCGACATAGTCGCACGCGGCGACCTGACCGGCTGTGCCCATGCTGACGGCGAAGGCCTTGCGGGCAAGGAAATTCTCGGTGGTCTTGTGGTCGTCGCTGACGCAGACGGAGATCTCGGACTCTTCACTGATGCCGCCCCACGCGGCATTCATCGCGTTGGGCGTGCCGTCGGCGTTATAAGTGCCGAGGATGAAAACGGGCATCGGATAGCACATGGTTTTGGAACCGAAATTTTTGCGCATGGTTTTGACCTCCTGCAGTGATTTCTCTCATTATATCACGGCAGAAAAGAAAAGAGAATCCCCCAAAACGCGTCTTCCGAAAAGAAAAGGGCTTTTCTGCACGGCGCGGATATGGTAGAATAAAGGCGAAGGGAGCGTGGGAAAATGAAAAAGCTGCTGCTGCCGCTGGCGATCGTACTTCTGCTGCTGTCTGCCTGCGGCCAAGCGACGGAAGAAAAACAGGAGGCGACCTATTTGCAGATCACGGCACAGGAAGCAAAGGAGATCATGGATACGCAGACTGACTGTGTGATCCTCGACGTGCGCACGCAGGAGGAGTATGACGAAAAGCACATCCCCGGCGCCGTTCTGATCCCGGACTATGAGATCAGGGACAGAGCGGAGAGCGAGCTGACGGACAAGGCACAGACGATCCTCGTCTACTGCCGCAGCGGGCGGCGGAGCAAGAATGCTGCGCAGGCGCTCGCGGAGCTGGGATATACCGACGTCCGGGAGTTCGGCGGGATCCTCGACTGGCCGTACGCGGTCGAGCCGTGAGGCTGGCGGCATGGCAATGTGGAATCCGTGGCGCGGCTGCCACCGCTGCAGCGAGGGCTGCCGGTTTTGCTACATTCACAAGGGCGACGCGAAACGCGGGGTGGATACCGACCGCATCGTGAAAACGGACGACTTTTTTGCGCCCGTTGCGCGGAAAAAGGACGGACAATACAAAATGAAGTCCGGCATCGTCTATCTCTGCTTTTCCTCGGACTTTCTTCTGCCGGAGGCGGACGAATGGCGCGGTGCCTGCTGGGATATGATCCGGCAGCGCCCGGATTGCCAATTCCTCTTTCTGACCAAGCGGATCGAGCGGTTTATGGACTGCGTTCCCGACGATTGGGGCGCGGGCTGGGAGCAGGTGACGGTGGGCTGCACGGTGGAGAACCGGCGCCGGGCGGACGAGCGGCTGCCGCTGTTTTCGCAGCTTCCCATCCGGCATAAAAACATCATCTGCCAGCCCATGCTTACGCCGATCCGGCTGGAACCGTACCTGGACGGGGTGGAGCTGGTCGTGGCCGGCGGGGAATCCGACCGCTTTGCAAGACCCATGGATTACGCGTGGGTGCTTGACCTGCGGGAGCAGTGCGTCCGCAAGAACGTTGCGTTCGAGTTCCGCCAGTGCGGGACGCACTTTATCAAGGACGGAAGGGAATACACCCTGCAAAAGAAGGATCTGTGCGCTCAGGCAAGAAAGGCGGACATCAACTACACACCGGGCGTTTGATACTTATTCACAAGGAGAGAATGAATGAATAATGAGGGCAGGCTGGAGGCGTTCGAGAAGATGCTGACGGCGGTGCAGAACGAATACGCGGCTGCGTCGGGGAAAATGGCGCAGCTCAAGGCCGCAGGAAAGGAAAAAACGGCGACCTACCGCCAGCTCATGGCAAACAAGCTGCGCTTGCAGGAGGTGCTTTCCATGTACCGGACCTACGGCCTGTTGGAGGCGAAACGCGAGCGTGGAACGCAGATAGTGCAGAGGGTTGGAAAGGAGCCGTAATGCACCGCACTTTTTCGGCGCAAAATCTTTGAAATACGCATGGCTTTATGTGATATTCATACTGAAAAGCACCCCGTATGTTAGCGGTATCTGACATACGGGGTGCATTTTTACTTTGCTTTTCGCTGCGGGATCCTCCTTAATTTGGAACAAAACCCCTTGCTATATTGTGCGTTAAGGAAGCCGAAACAGGGACTGCCTGCATCGGCTTCTTTTGTTAGCTTAACTTAGCCTTCAATTCGAGTATCTTTTGCTCGATCAGGCGAATGGTTTCCAGAAATGCTTCGTCGCTCTTTCCGGTGGGATCTTCCAACCCCCAATCCTCACGATGCGAGCAAGGCAGAAACGGACACCGGACATTACAGCCCATGGTGATCACCACATCCACGGGAGGTATATCCGAAAGCAGCTTGCTGTGCTGCCCCTCGGCTTCCATATCAATGCGATACAGCTCTTTCATCAGGCGCACCGCGTCAGGATTGATGTGGTCTTTCAGCTCCGTACCCGCGGAATAGCTTTCAAACACATCT
This sequence comes from Oscillospiraceae bacterium, assembly GCA_016302005.1. The sequence continues at coordinate 19,689 of JAEDOK010000007.1, forward strand.
GCTGCCAGATGCCGCCCCAATGCCTCCGCGATCTGGCTGCGGCAGGAATTGTGGACACAGACGAACGCGACCTTCTGCATCTCAGTATCCCAGCTTGTGCAGGAGCTTCTCCACATCGGCAGCCTTCAGGACCTTGCCCATGGAGACCACTTTTTCGTTGACCACGATGGCGGGCATGGACATCACGCCGTATTCCATGACCTTTTCCATGTCGGTGATATACTCGACTTCCACAGACAGACCCATGGCTTTGACAGCGGCGCTTGCGTTCTCATACTGCTCGTGGCAGGCCTTGCAGCCCGCACCCAGCACCTTGATGCAGCAGATACCGTCCACGGGTGCGCCGCAGCAGCAGGCCGATGCTTCCTCTGCCTTGGGCGCGGAGCCACAGCAGCAGCCGGCGGATTCCTCGACCTTTGGTTCGGAACCGCAGCAGCAGACGGGAGCCTTCTTTTCTTCTTCCTTCTTCTTTCCGAAATTGAACAGTGCCATAATAAATTACCTCCATTAAATGATGATAGATTGAATTGCGTTGAAAAAGAAGCCAACGACAATAATACCGACGGTACAGATTGCAATGAAGATACCAAGCAGCTTCGGCTTTACCGCTTTGCGCAGCATGATCATGGACGGCAGGGACAGCGTTGTGACCGCCATCATAAACGAGAGGACAACGCCGAGCAATGCGCCCTTTGCAAGCAGAGCTTCCGCAATGGGAATGGTGCCGAAAATGTCCGCATACATCGGAATGCCCGCGATCGTCGCAAGAATCACGCCGAACGGATTGTGATTTCCAAGCACCTTGACAATATAATCTTCCGGGATCCAGTTGTGGATGACTGCGCCGACAGCCACGCCGATCAGCACATAAGGCGCGACCTTTTTCGCAGTGGCAAGAACCTGCTCCCACGCATATTTCAAGCGGTCTTTGAAGTGCAGCTCCTCCTGCGGAACATCCAGCGACCGCCCGTTACGGATGTATTCTTCCACCTGGCTTTGAAGGTGCAGCTTCTCGATCAGCGTGCCGCCAAACACGGCGATCACAAGCCCCAATATCACATAGACAACGGCTACCTTCCAGCCGAAAATGCTCATTAACAGCACAAGACTGCCAAGGTCGACCATCGGCGAGGAGATCAGAAACGAGAAGGTAACTCCGAGCGGAAGTCCTGCGCTGGTGAAGCCGATGAACAGCGGAATGGACGAACAGGAGCAGAACGGCGTTACGGTTCCAAGCAGGGCGGCGAGGATGTTTGCCCATATCCCGTGGAATCTGCCGAGGATCTTTTTTGTGCGCTCCGGCGGGAAGTAGCTCTGAATATACGAGATCATCAAAATCAGGACACCCAGCAGAACCATGATTTTAATGGTGTCATAGATAAAGAACAGAACCGTGCCGCCGATCCTGCCGGCCGTGTCCAGACCGCAGGCATTCAGCGCCGCACCGATCAGCCGGTTCAGCCAGTGCATCCCGAGGATCTCGTTTTGAAAGAAATCCCAGGCGATTTTCAATGCTTCCATGAAATACTCCCTTCAAATATAGGTAAATTCAAATTTATCAATGTTTTGCTGATGAGACAAGCCGCGCCCGGAGAAATACGTTTATTCACCGCAGCACGGCTCGCTTTCGCAAACGGGATTGACGGTAGTGAGCCCGGCAAGAAGCGCCTCAGCGATCTGAACACCCTCGGCAGAGATGGAATAGTGCATCCATTTGCCTTCCTTGCGCCCGACCACAATGCCGGAATCGCAGAGGATCTTCATGTGGTGGGACAAGGTGGGCTGGCTGATGCTCATTTCCTCCAGCAGCTTGCAGGCGCATTTTTCGCCGCTGCACAGCAGCTTCAGAATGCGGATGCGGTTTTCGTCGCAAAAAGCTTTGAAGACAACTGCGGTCTTTCGCTCGTCCATGTCACACCTCCTATCGAGATTCTTCAATATAATAGCAAATACATAGAAATTTGTCAATGGATTTTTACAGCGGAGAGTAAGCTGCCAAACGATGCTCAAGAAGCTGCATGATTCTCAGCTCGTCCAGTGCGTCGCGGAGTGCGTTATGGGTTTCGCAATATGTACGGTTGCCGGAGAGCAGACGGAGTATGGACTCAACGCCGTATCCGCGCTTCAGACGGCCGGTACTGCAGCAGTCGGCGCAGGCGGGGATCTTGGGGTTGTGCTGGCGGTAGGCGGCAAGGCGCATAATGTCGTACCAGTCAAAGCTGCGCAGTTCCGGCAGGTGGTTGCGGTCAAAGCAGGCATTATAGGCAAAAATGGAGCGGACGCCGTTTTGGCGGAAGCAGGAACGCAGCTCTTCCATCGCCTCTGCCCGGTTGCAGAGGATGGGCTTCGCCGGCGTATCCAGAAACAGCATATCAGAGAATATACCGCCGATCTCGCATTCGGCGGGCAGGACATGATATATGGTATCGACCGGCTGCAGCGTGTCCGTATCCGCAATGACGGTGCCGATGGACATGACCTGATCTGCCCAGTTGGTTTCTGTGTCGATGACGGCGAATTTACCCATGTCTCTCTCTCCTTGGTGGTCTTAGGAATAGTATATGGGAAAATATGCCGAAAGGCAAGCCGGGGCGGAAAATTTCTGCCGCAGCGTGTCGAAAAAGCTCCCAAAGTGAATTTTGGTTTTTGGGATCTGTGTGGGATCGGATCCTGTATATTAAAAGATGTTCCGTCCGGTCCTCCCAGCAAAAATTCGTTTGAATTTATCATTTTCTTGCTTTTATTGCCGGATCATGCTATCATTAAAGACAACGCTGTCAGTGTTGTAATTGGCCCTGGCAGCTCGGCGATATGGATCCGATGCTCTGCCGGACGGCAGAGCGTTTTTCGTGTATCGGTATGGAGCGGAAGCATTATTGCAGAACTGACACAAAACTTCGAGCTGTTCTTTTGGGGCATTGGTGTGATATAATCAATTCAACAAATCGGGATTTGCAGGTGTGATTGATGAGAATTGTAGAAGTTTCAGAAAACAAAAAACAATATCTTGATTTGCTCCTATTGGCGGATGAGCAGGAAGATATGGTTGACCGTTATCTCTATAAAGGTAAAATGTATGTTCTTGATGATGACGGAGTGAAATGCGAGTGTGTCGTAACGGACGAAGGGAATGGAATACTTGAAATTAAGAATATCGCTACAGTTCCCCCATTTCAGCGAAAAGGCTATGCCAAAGCGCTGATTGAATTTCTTGTTGAAAAATACCGCAGACAATTTTCGATACTGCAAGTGGGAACCGGCGACAGCCCGTTGACGATACCCTTTTATGAAAAATGTGGCTTTGTACGCTCGCATACCGTGCCAAATTTCTTTACGGATCATTATGATCACCCGATATATGAGTGTGGTGTACACCTTGTAGATATGGTGTATTTGCAAAGGCCTCTATAAAACCAATTCCCAATTTAGAGAATGGAGAAAAAAGGAGAAATCAAAATGTTAGAAGCTGGAACAAAAGCCCCCGATTTTACTTTGCAGGATAAGAACGGAAACCCGGTCAGCCTGTCCGATTTTCAGGGAAAGAAAGTGGTGCTGTACTTTTATCCCAAGGACAACACCCCCGGCTGCACCCGGCAGGCTGTCGCCTTTGCGAGAGCCTACGAGGAATTCAGATCAAGAGATGTGGTGGTCATCGGTATCAGCAAGGACGGTGCTGCATCCCACCTGAAATTTGCACAGAAGTATGACCTGCCCTTCATTCTGCTGTCCGACCCTGACCACGCCGTCATTGAACAGTACGGTGCCTGGCAGGAAAAGAAGCTCTACGGCAAGGTCAGCATGGGCGTGGTGCGCTCAACCTTCATCGTTAACGAAGAAGGCATCATCGAAAAGGTCATGCCCAAGGTAAAGCCCGACACCAACGCCGAAGAGATTTTGACCTATCTGGGGAAGAAAGCATGAGGATCATTCTGTCGCCTGCCAAGAAGATGCGTGCCGACGACGGTCTGCCTTGGGTGGATCACCCCGTGTTTTTGAATCGAACGCAGCGGCTTTTGGAGACGCTGCGGGGGATGGACGATGCCGCCCTGAAGCAGCTCTGGAAGTGCAACGACCGGATCACAAGGCTGAATATAGAGCGGCTGGAGCGTATGGATCTGCGGAAAAACCTGACCCCTGCAATCCTTGCTTATGAGGGGATCGCTTATCAGCACATGGCCCCCGGCGCGTTTTCGCAGCGGGAATTTGATTATGTCCGGGAGCATCTTCGCATCCTGTCGGGCTTTTATGGCATCCTTCGCCCCTTTGACGGTGTGACCC
>JAEDOK010000119.1 GCA_016302005.1 Oscillospiraceae bacterium
CACCGCCGCGTGCCGCCTTATCCAGCGCAGCGCCGCCGGGATAGGGCATATCCAGCATCCGCGCGACCTTGTCAAAGCATTCTCCTGCCGCGTCGTCGCGCGTGCCGCCGAGAATCTCCATCTCGCAATAGTCCTTCACATCGACGAGCATCGTGTGTCCCCCCGAGACGACGAGACACAAAAATGGCGGCTTTAGGTCGGGATAAGCAATGTAATTCGCGGCGATATGTCCGCGGATATGGTGAACGGGAATGAGCGGTTTATCCAGCGCCAGCGCCGCCGCCTTCGCAAAATTCACGCCCACAAGCAGCGCGCCGATCAGTCCCGGGGCATAGGTCACGGCAATCGCGTCGATCTCGCCGCGGGTGATTTTTGCCTCGGAAAGCGCCTGCTCCGCAAGACCGTAGATTGCCTCAATGTGCTTTCTCGACGCGATTTCCGGCACGACGCCGCCGTAAATACGGTGCAGCGGCACCTGTGAGGCAATGCAGTCCGTCAGCACCTCGCGCCCGTCGCGCACAAGGGCGACCGCCGTCTCGTCGCAGGAGGATTCAATCGAAAGTATCAGCATCGGTTAGCTCCTTTCTGAGGATCAGCGCGTCCTCGGTCGGGTTTACATAATATTTCAGACGCCTTCCGACCTCGACAAAGCCGAGGCTTTGGTAGAGGCTTCTTGCGGGAAGATTCCCGACGCGCACCTCCAAGAACAGTGCAGAGATCCCACGGCTGTGCAATTCGGAGATCAGTTGCATCATCAGTTTCCGACCGACGCCCTTTTTGCGGTGATCGGGCGCAACTGCCAGATTCATCACATCTGCTTCGGGGGGAACGGACTGCGAGCCGACATAACCGGTCACTCTGCCCTCCTCCTCCGCGACGAGCCAAAGACTCAGGGGATTGGATAGCTCCGAGCGGACGGAATTCTCGCTCCACGGGTCGGAAAAGCACAACTTTTCCAGCGCCGCGATCTGCGCAATATGCGATTCATGCATCGGAACTATCATTTTGCGTCATACCAGCTTTCGCCCATTTTTGCCTCGGCAACCAGCGGCACGGAGAGCTTGACGGCGTTCTCCATCTCTCGCGTGACGATGTCCATCACGCTCTGCGCCTCAAATGCGGGGCATTCCACGATCAGCTCGTCATGCACCTGCAAAATAAGCCGCGCCTGTAGTGCCTGCTGCTCCAGCGCGTCAAACACGCGCACCATCGCAAGCTTGATAATGTCCGCCGCCGTGCCCTGAATTGGGGTGTTGAGCGCGATACGCTCCGCACCGGAGCGGACATTGAAATTGCTGCTCGTGATCTCGGGAATTCTGCGGCGGCGTCCGAACATCGTCTCGACATAGCCCTGCCTGCGGGCAGTTTCCACAATATCGTGCATATAGTCACGCACGCCGCTGTACTTGGTCAGATAGCGGTCGATATAATCCTTCGCCTCTCTGCGGGTGACACCGATGTCCTGTGCAAGAGAGAACTCTGAAATGCCGTACACGATGCCGAAGTTGACCGCCTTGGCATGCCTGCGCATGAGCGGCGTGACCTCCTTTAGCGGCACATTGAACACCTGCGATGCCGTGACCGCATGGAAGTCCTCGCCGGAGCGGAACGCCTCCTGCATCCGCTTGTCGTCCGCGATATGCGCCAAAACGCGCAGCTCGATCTGGCTGTAGTCCGCGTCAACGAACACCCAGCCCTCGCGTGGGACAAACATCTTGCGAATTTCACTGCCCAGCTCCGTGCGCACAGGGATGTTCTGCAGATTCGGCTCGGTCGAAGACAGGCGTCCTGTCGCCGTAACGAGGTTTTGGAAGGTGGTGTGGATACGCCCGTCGGGGGCGATCTCCTTTTGCAGCCCGTCAGCGTAGGTGGATTTGAGCTTGGTCAGCATCCGATAATCCATGATCGCCTGCACGACGGGATGCTTGTCCTTCAGTGCCTCCAAGACCTCCACATTGGTCGAATAGCCGCTCTTGGTCTTTTTCACGGGCGGCAAGCCCAGCTTTTCAAATAACAGCTCTCCGAGCTGCTTGGTGGAGTTGATATTGAATTCGCCGCCCGCAGCCTCAAAAATAAGCGCTTCGCAAGCGGCTATCCGGTCGGCAAGCATTGCGCCGAACAGAGAGAGCGCGTCCTTATCCGCCTGCACGCCGTCATGCTCCATCTCGGCAAGCACACGGCACAGCGGCAGCTCGATCTCAGAATAGAGCTTGTCCGTCCCCTGCTCCTGCAGCTTCTGCGAAAGCGTCTCATACAGTGCCTCGACGGAAGCCGCTTCGCTCATCAGAATCCCGTAAGGCGTTGTATCATGTGGGGGCGTAAGGTGCAGATAATCCTCCGTAAGCGAAGAGAGCGCGTACTTTCCCCTCGTTGCGTCGAGGAGATAGGCGGCAACGGCGGTGTCGAACACAAAGCCGTCAACGGGAAGTCCCTTTGCAAGCAAAGTGCGCATGAGCGGCTTGCTGTCGTGTGCCACTTTGCGGATGTTCGCCGTCAGCAGCTCCCGCAGAACGCTTTCATACGCCGCGCCAAGCTGCTCTTGCGTGTAAAGATACATCATATTCCCCGTCTGCGGCGCGTAGACCGCAAAGGCGGAAAAGCCCTCTAAGAAATGCAGCACCACATGCCCTTGCTCCGCAAACAGCGCCGCCAGCTCCCGTGCCCGCGCCTCGGTTTCCACCAACTCGCTGCGGCATTCACCAACGACTGCGGCAGGCGTTTCGGTAGCCTCATCCTCCTCAAACGCCGCCGAACGCAGATTGTATTTGTCGATCAGCTTCTGAAATTCCAGCTTGGTAAACAGGTCATACAGCGCACGGCGATTGGGCTGCCGGATCAGATTTTCCTCCGGAGAGAATTCGATCGGCGCGTCGCAGCGGATGGTCGCCAGCTCATAAGAAAGATACGCCGTCTCTTTGCCGTTTTGCAGCTTTTCAAAGAGCTTGCCCTTCATATTCTGCGGGGTCAAATTCTCGTAAACGCCGTCCAGCGTACCGTATTTTTGCAGCAGATCCTTGGCGGTCTTCGGTCCGACACCCGCAACACCGGGGATATTGTCGGAGCTGTCGCCCATCAGCGCCTTGAGGTCAATGAGGCGGATCGGCTCCATGCCGTACTCCTCAAAAAAGACCTCCGGCGTATAATTCTGCGCCAGCGTCTGCCCCCCCTGCGTCCTGACGAGGCGGACGGTCACGCAGTCGTTCACGAGCTGCAAGCTGTCACGGTCGCCCGTAAGAACGACACATTTCCAATTCTGCCCGCAGCAGATGCGTGCGACCGTGCCGATCACATCATCCGCCTCCCAGCCCTGACACTCGTAGATCGGGATATGCATCGCGGCAAGCACCTGCTTCATCACGGGCATCTGCATGGCAAGCTCCTCGGGCATACCGTGCCGCGTCGCCTTATAGCCGTCATAGCGGACATGACGGAAGGTCGGACCGTGCAGGTCGAAGGCGACGCAGAGGGCATCCGGCGCTTCGTTTTTCACCTCGCGCTGCAAAATATTCAAAAAACCGAAGATCGCATTGGTATAAAAGCCCTCGCGGGTCGTCAGCGGACGCACGCCGTAAAAGGCGCGGTTGATCACGCTGTTGCCGTCCAGGATCATCAGTTTCATTTCGTTCCTCCTGTTAAATGCGCTTCCACTTCGCGCCCTGGGGCGTGTCGATGATCTCGATGCCGCGCGCCTTCAATTCGTCGCGGATGCGGTCCGCCTCTGCCCAGTTTTTCGCCTTTTTCGCCTCGGCGCGGGCAAGGAGCATCGCGTCGATCTCAGGGTCGGACTCTTCCTTCGGCTGCGCGTCGCGCACCTTCTGCGCGGCAGCGAGAAGATTCAGTCCGAGCACCTGATCGAAGTCCGCAAAGGCGGCGAGCTTGGTCGCGTCGTTGGTCTTAGCCTTGAGGATGTCATAAAGCGCCGTGACCGCAAGGGAGGTGTTCAGGTCGCCGTTCAGAGCAGTGACAAAGCGTTCCTTCAGCTTGGCAAACGCCTCTGTCTCGATTGCTCCGCCGTTCGGGTCAAGAGCGGCGATCTTGGCGATCAGCTTCTCATAGGTCACAGCCGCGTTGTCCAAATTCTCCCACGAGAAAACAAGGTTGCGGCGGTAATGGCTTTGCAGGCAGAACAGGCGGTAGACGATCGGGTCATAGCCCTTTTCCTCGAGCAGCGAGACGGTCAAAAATTCGCCCTTGGACTTGGACATCTTGCCGCCTTCGGTGTTCAGGTGGTGGACATGGAACCAGTAATTGCACCACGTGTGTCCGAGATATGCTTCCGACTGCGCAATTTCGTTCGTGTGATGCGGGAAAGCGTTGTCGATGCCGCCGCAGTGGATATCCATATCCTCCCCCAAATGCTTCATACTGATGCATGAGCATTCAATGTGCCAGCCGGGATAGCCGACACCCCACGGAGAATCCCACTTGAGCGCCTGATCCTCAAACTTGGACTTGGTGAACCAGAGAACAAAGTCATTCTTATTGCGCTTGTTCGTGTCCTCCTCGACACCCTCGCGCACACCGACGGCTAAATCCTCCTCATTGTGGTCGTTGAAGACATAGTATTTTTCGAGCTTCGAGGTGTCGAAATAGATATTGCCGCCGGCTTGATATGCATAGCCCTTCTCAAGCAGGGTCGTGACCATGTGGATATACTCGTCGATGCAGTTCGTCGCAGGCTCCACCACATCCGGCGTCTTGATGTTCAGCTTCGCGCAATCGGCAAAGAAGGCGTCGGTGTAGAATTTTGCGATCTCCATGACGCTCTTGTGTTCGCGCTTGGCGCCCTTGAGCATCTTGTCCTCGCCCGTGTCCGCGTCCGAGGCAAGATGTCCGACATCGGTGATGTTCATCACGCGCTTGACATTATAGCCGAGGTAGCGCAGACTCTTTTCCAGCACATCCTCCATAATATAGCTGCGCAGATTGCCGATATGGGCGT
>JAEDOK010000120.1 GCA_016302005.1 Oscillospiraceae bacterium
GAATATTTTAATCGGTTTTTAGTATCAATCGCCTTGATCCTGCCACGCCTTTTTGCGCGCTTCTCCCGCCACAGGCGGCGCTCGCAAACATCCCCCCCGCCGACCGCGTAAACGGCTGACGGTACAAACGAACAGTCTTGTGCGCATTTGGTAGTTTCTACACGCGGCGGGGACATGTCCCCGCCCTACAGCCATTGTTGCTTGCCCTCCAAGAAAGGAGAATTTATGACTTATCAGGAAATCATTCACAATGAAACCATCCGCGCCTATATTCGAAAAGCGGATGAGTCTTTGATCGCGCTCGGCTATACGGAGCATAGCTTTGCCCATGTTACCGTTGTGGCGGAATCCGTGCGTTATATCCTCGAAACACTTGAGTATGATGCGCACACGGTCGAGATTGCGCAAATCGCCGCCTATCTGCATGATATCGGCAACCTTGTCAATCGTGTCGATCACTCCCAAAGCGGCGCGGTCATGGCGTTTCAAATCCTCAACAGTCTGCATTTTGATCCTGAGGATATTGCGACCATTGTGACTGCCATCGGCAATCACGACGAGGGCACCGGCGTGCCGGTCAATGCGGTTGCCGCTGCGCTGATTTTGGCGGATAAAGCCGATGTTCGCCGCAGTCGTGTGCGCAATCAGGATACCTCCAATTTTGATATTCACGACCGCGTGAATTACTCGGTCAAAAAATCCCAGCTTAAGATCAATGAGGATCGTACCATCGTGAAGCTGAAGCTCACGGTTGATACGCACTACGGTTCCGTGATGGATTACTTTGAGATCTTCATGCAGCGCATGATCCTCTGCCGCAAGGCAGCGGAAAAGCTCGGCTTGCAGTTTAAGCTGATCATCAACGAGCAGCAGTTGATATAATTACGCTGTGTCCAAATCTCGATAGGGATACAGACGCATCCATTTGTTCTGTTCCTGATCAAAGCGCACGGAGCTTCTGTGTGAGGAGAGCAGACGCACGATGTCATAGACATCCACCCAGATCTCGGAATCGCATTCTTTTTGACTTTCCTCAAAGACGAGCTGCATACCGAAATGCAAATGCACGGTGTCGATGTTGTTGACATTTTCTTTCGCGCTGTAGCCCGTTCTGCCCATGAAGCCGATCACATCCCCCGCGCACACATGCTGCCCGACCTCCAAGCCCTCAACATAGGGCGCGTCCTTGCGCAGATGGGCGTAGTAATAGTAGCGTAAACGGTCGTCAGAGCGGATGCCGATCCGCCAGCCGCCGTACTGATTCCAACCCAACGCCTCGACCGTGCCGGATTCCACGGCGATGATTGGCGTCCCCAGCGCACCCATCAGATCGTTGCCGAGATGCCTGCGGGCAAAGCCGTAGGTACGGCGGTTGCCAAAGTCCGCATAATGCGAATAGCCGTAGCCTGCGGCGATGGGGGAGAAGGCTTTCAGTCCGTAAGCAGGGATCCACTCCCGCTCGCCGGTCTCCTTGTTTGTGACCTCAATGGCATAGCTGCCGACCAAGCCGCCGAGCACGGCCTCATAGGCGCGGTGATAGTAGGCAAAGTATTTATACTGTGATCCGAGCAGCTCCTGCGGGGATTTGTCCTTGCGGAGCTGCTCTGCCGCTTCGTTGACACCGTGCACGGTTATGCCGTTCCCGCCGACCTTCACCGCCGCCAACGCGAGGATGTCGATCCAATCCAGCGGCTTTTCCTCCCCCTGCGAGGCAATGTCAATGTCCAGCGCCCGTTGCAAAGCGGGATAATCCACATTGAATTCGACCCAGTGCAGCACCTCGTCTTCGGCAAAGACTTGCGGCGCAAGCAGAAAAAACGACAAAATACATAAAAATATCCTCTTTTTCACAAGCTACACCTCGAACGGTAGTCTGCGAAAAAGAGGATGATTTTATTCGGTCGGCGGTGCGTCAAATTCTGCATGATACGGCGCAGCGTGCGTCAGCACGATGCGAGTGTGCGCAGCACACGGGATTCTTGATGAAAGAATTGAATCAAGAAGCAGTATCAGAAATTACAAGTACAGTGCAGCTTTCAAGGTCATAAAGCTCGGCGGGGTAATAGACCGCCGTTTCATAGACACCGACACAGTTGTTAAAAATGGAGGAGAACTGCGCATAGCTGACAAGATATTTTGTGATTGTCAGTGAAGAATCTTGCTGCGGCGACAGCGCGGAAAGCAGACGGGTATACAGGCTGTTGGCTTCGTCAGAGGAGGTCGGAACACTTTCCTCGGAAGGTGAAAGACCGTACAATAGCGAAAGCTCCTCCGCTTGTGCGCCCCGGATCACCAGCAGGGGAGAGGCTGCTTCCGAAGCTGTAAGACCGGACGGCAAGCGGTGCGTCGTACCGCTATCCTCTGCGCTCTCGTAATCGTTAAGAAGCTCGCCGCCGGCGTCATAGCTGAGAGAGGGAAGTGTAAGCAAGGATTCTGTGGCTTCCGTGGCGGTCAGGGAGTTTCCTTTTTCGGTGACGGATTCTGCGGACGGCGCGGCAACGGTATCCGGCGCATTCGCCCCGTGATCCCAAGAGATGCCATAGCGCTCCGCCTGATCGGCGGTCATTGCATCGTTTTGCAAGAGGAAGTCTGCCTCCTCCGACCGATCCCATGAAGCGCTTTGTCCGTTTCCGACATCGGAATAGGCAGCATCTGCGCTGCTTTCCTGCTTTAGAGAGGGCAGCTTCAGATCGCCGAAGAAAACAAGCGCGAGCAGCGCTGCGGCAGCAAATCCGACGGCGCAAACGGAGCGGACGGTACGGTGCAGCGCTTTCTTTCGCTTCGGCTCATTACGCACCTGTGTCATAATACGGGCGGCGAGATCTGCGGGCGGTTCGGTTTTGCTCGAAAGAAGCATCGCGTCGGTTTGCTCCAACTGCGCGAGCAGTGTGCGGCATTGCTTGCAGGAGGCAAGATGCTTTTGCAGACGAGACTCTGCCGCTTCGCTGTTTGCTCCGTCAAGATGCCCGCTGAGCAGAGGGAGATATTCGTTACAGTTCACCACCGCGACCTCCTTTCCGTTTCTGCTGGTTTGACGGATTTGCTTCTGTTTTGTTCCCTGTTTGTAAAAGTTTTTTTCGTAGGCTTTCTCTTGCGCGTGCCAGACGGGATTTGACCGTTCCCTCCTTGATGTTTAAAACAGCAGCAATTTCGGTATAGCTCAGGTCGTTTACGACGCGCAAGGTTAAAATGCGGCGCTGCTCCGGGTCGAGCTGCCCCATTGCGGCGCCGAGGCGTGCGTTCTCTTCATTTGTCAGCAGGGAGGCCTCCGGCGTCGGGGCGGGATCGGGCAGGTCGAGAAGCTGCGACTCGCCGCTCTCGTCCTCCACCGTCAGCGAAAGCTCGCGCCGCCGCTTGGCACTGCGCAGAAAGTCTAAACAGGTATTGTAGGCGAGACGGTAAAGCCAAGTGGAGAAAGCTGCCTCAAAGTGAAAGCTTTCAAGATTGCGCCAAGCCTTCAGAAAGGACTCCTGCGTCATGTCGGCGGCATCCTCGGGATTCCCGGTGATGCGCAGGCAGAGATTATAGATCGGGTTCTGATATTGCAGAACAAGCTGCTCGAACGCCTCCGCGCTGCCGGCAACGGCTTTTTTTATGATTTTTTTCTCTTCGATGTCGATCACCCCTTATGCCAGATCGCGGCATATCGCCTTCACAACAGACTCGACCTCCTGTGCGTCGGAGAGGTGAGAAATCTGTTCTTTATAATACGCACTGTGCGCAACACCGCGCAGATACCATGCAAGGTGTTTTCGCGCCTCCAAACAGGCAATGTGCTCGCCCTTGTCCTCCAACGCCAAATGAAACTGCCGCAGAGCGACTGCCATGCGTGCTTGCAGCGGAGGGCGTTCGGGGATCGTTTCGCCTGCGAGCGCTGCCATGACCTGCGCAAACAGCCACGGGTCGCCGAAGCTGCCGCGCCCGAGCATAAAGAGAGACGCGCCACTGTGCATTTTGCAGCGCAAGGCGTCCTCGGGGGAGAAAATATCTCCGTTGGCGATCACGGGGATGGATACCGCCCGCACGACCTTGCCGATCTCGTCCCAGTCCGCTTTTCCGGAATAGAGCATCGTCTTGGTGCGCCCGTGGACGGCGATAGCGTCCGCGCCTGCCTGCTCCAGCGCCTGTGCCATTTCAACGGCACGGATGCTGCCCTTGTCCCAGCCGAGACGGGTCTTGACCGTGACGGGAACGGAGACCGCAGCTTTCACGGCGCGGACGATCTCACACGCCAGCGGAATGTCCCGCATCAGGGCGCTGCCGTCGCCATTGTTCGCAATCTTCGGCATGGGACAGCCCATATTGATATCCAAAAAATCACATCCGCTGTGTGCAAGCGCCAAAACCGCTGCCTGCGCCATCATCTGCGGGTCGTTTCCGAAAATCTGTGCGCCGCAGAGAGCGTTTTCGTTTTTACGCAGCAGGGAGAGACTTTTTTTGTCCTGATAGACCAAGGCACGGGAGGAGACCATCTCGGTGACGGTGACTGCCGCGCCGAGGTCTGCGCAGACCATACGGAACGCATAGTCCGTCACACCTGCCATCGGCGCGAGAAAGAGCGGAGAGGTGAGCGTATGACCGAGAAATTGCATGAAAAGTACCACCTTTGCCTTGCGGAGAAATGTCTTTAATAGCTATTATACTAAATTGCAGGCGGATATGCAAGTCACACGGAGAAAGATGACGAATTTGTCATTTTGCATTCGAAGCGCCTCCACTCAATCGGCGCTGTCGTGCAGAGCGTGGACATGCCATAACCCGGCGCAGGAACTGCTGATTGCGCACAAGCCCCCCTCCATGTCATTGCGAGGGCGCTTGCGCCCGTGGCAATCTCGTGCAGAAGCCACCCACTGCATACAAATCTGTTCCC
>JAEDOK010000121.1 GCA_016302005.1 Oscillospiraceae bacterium
CCTACGGTGCGGAGCGCGTGTTATTCGGTACGGATTATCCGATGTGGAATCCCGCACAGGAGCTGGAGCGGTTCGTCGGTTTGCGCCTGCCGCAGCGGGATGCGGAGAATATACTATACAACAACGCGGCGCGGCTGTTTGGCTTCGACACGGAGGGGAAGGCGTAATGCTGAGATTCGGAACGGTAGGTACGAGCGCTATTATGCGGCTGATGCAGCAGGCAATGGCGCAGGTGGACGGCGTGGAGTGCCGCGCGGTCTATTCCCGCGATTTGGCACGGGGCAGGGAATTTGCCGATTCTGTCGGCGTGGCCGCGGTCTGCACGGACTATGACACACTGTTGGCGCGGGAGGACATCGACGCGGTTTATATCGCCTCACCCAACCGCTTTCATGCGGAACAGGTGTGCCGCGCGATGCGGGCAGGAAAGCATGTGATCGTGGAAAAGCCTGCTGCGGTCACGGGCGCGGAGGTGCGGCAGATGATCGACACCGCGCGGGAGAAGGGCGTGTTCTTCTTTGAGGGGATCACGACGCTGTTTATGCCGAAGTATTTGCAATGCCGCGTGCTTTTGCCGCAGCTTGGAGCGATCCAAAGCGCGGAGCTTTGCTATGCGCAGTATTCCTCAAAATATGATGCCTATCTGCGGGGGGAGAATCCGAATATTTTCAATCCCGCAATGCAGGCGGGCGCGCTGAACGACATGGGAGTTTACTGCATCCATATGGCGGTCGACCTGTTTGGAATGCCGGAGCGTGTGCGGTATGCGCCGGAGCTGGGGGAAAACGGCATCGATCTCGCGGGGGAGCTGACGCTGACCTATCCGGATCTGACGGTGCGCATTGTTACGGCGAAGAACGCGAATCTCGGCAGCGGCTGCCGCGTGGAAGGGGAGCGCGGGTTCTTCGCTGAGGACGGCCCGATCAACGATTTTGGTGTTTGCAGCGCGGCTTTGGATGGCGCGGAAGTGGAGATCGATGCGCCTCATGCGGAAAATCGGATGATTTATGAGTTGGCGCGGTTTCGGGATGCGATCGAGGCGCGGGATGAGGCTTTTTTTGCACGCATGGCAAAACAGAGTTTCATGGTTGCGGAGATCTTGGAACGGGCGCATGGCGCAGGGAATTGAAAATGGGTACACACCGCAGACGGGAGTTTCCGTTCTGCGGTGTGTTTTGTGTCGGAGAGGGAAAAATGGCACGGGGAGAGGGGGCTGCTTGAGATTGCCACGGCGCGTTGCGCCTCGCAATCCACATGCGAAAAATGCACCACGATAAACGAAACAGCCACTGTAGGGCGGGGACATGTCCCCGCCCTACAGGGTGCGGTGGTTTGGCGGCATGTGCGTGAGATTGCCGCGGCGCGTTGCGCCTCGCAATGACATCGGGGGAGTTTGTACGCGATGGTGGGGGAAAATGGTGGTTGCAAAAAAACGTAATTTCTGATACAATATTCTGACAGCTTTCAACACGATTTTGGAGGTTTTTATGATTTCAAGCTTACGGAGAAAATATGTCGGGAATTGGGCGTTTTATCGGATGGCGCTGGCGGTTGCCGTGCCGATCATGATACAGAACGGCATTACACAGTTTGTTGCTCTGCTGGACAATATCATGGTCGGGGGCGTCGGGGAGACCCAGATGGGCGGCGTCGGGGTTGCCAATCAGCTCATTTTTGTTTTTAATTTGGCGATCTTCGGCGCGGTTTCCGGCGCGGGCATTTTCGGCGCACAGTTTTACGGCAACGGCGACCACGAGGGCGTGCGCAATGCGTTCCGCTGCAAATTGTTTATCTGCACGGCACTGATGCTGGTCGGTGTCGGCGTTTTCCTGCTGTTCGGAGAGAATCTGATCGCTCTGTATCTCAAGGGCGAGGGAACGGCGGCGCAGCGGGCGGAGATGCTGCATTATGCCCAAAGATATCTGCGGATTATGCTGATCGGTTTCTTCCCCTTTATTCTTTCCCAATGCTATTCCGGCACGCTGCGCGAGTCGGGGCAGACGATCGTGCCGATGGTGGCGGGGATCGTCTCCGTCCTCGTCAACCTCTGCTTTAACGCGCTGCTGATCTTCGGATATCTCGGCTTTCCGCGTCTCGGCTCCGCCGGTGCGGCGATCGCGACGGTGATCGCGAGATTCGTTGAGGCTGCCGTTGTGATGGTTTGGACACATCGGCATTCCGAAAGGTGCCGCTTTATTGTGGGGGTATACCGCTCTATGCGCATTCCGAAGCGGCTTGCGGGCAGCATCACGCGCAAGACCATCCCGCTGATGATCAACGAGACGATGTGGGCGGGCGGCATGGCGATGCTCGGCATGTGCTACAGCCTGTGCGGGCTGATCGTGGTGCCTGCCAACACGATCGCGTCCACGGTGGGCAATGTGTTCAACGTCGCTTTTTTGGCAATGGGCAATGCCGTCGGCATCATCGTCGGGCAGCTCCTCGGCGCGAACAAGCTCGAGGAAGCCGTAGACACGGATCGCAAGCTGATCGTCTTTTCCGTTGCGATCTGCTTTGTCATCGGCGGCGTGATGGCGCTGCTTTCTCCATATATTCCGAATATTTATACCGCGCAGCCGCCGGAGGTGCGGGCGCTTGCTTCGAAATTCATTCTGATCATCGCGCTGACCATGCCCATCAACAGCCTTGCCAACGCGACCTATTTCACGATGCGCTCGGGCGGCAAGACCTTAATCACCTTCCTGTTTGACAGCGTGTATGTCTGGTGCATTACCGTGCCGCTGGCGTTCTTCCTGCGGCGCGTGGTCGGTATTTCCATTCTGCCGCTCTATCTGTTCTGTCAGCTCGCCGACATCGGCAAGTGCGTGATCGGGCTGATCCTCATTAAAAAGGGCGTTTGGATCCACAATATCGTAAAGGATGGCGCAAAATGAACACGAAATTCTATCAGGAGCACGGCTTGCTCCGCATTTTCCTCTCTTACTTCAAACCGCACCGCAGGCTTTTTGCGATGGACATGTTCTGCGCCCTTTTGGTCGCGGCGGTCGATTTGGCGTTTCCGCTTGTCTCGCGCACGGCGATGAACGAGCTGCTGCCGCAGGCGGCGTATCAGACCTTCTTTATTGTGATGGGCGTGATGGCGGCCGCCTATTTGGTGCGCGCTGTGTTGTATTATGTGATCTGCTACTGGGGGCACACCTTCGGCATCCGGGTCGAGGCGGACATTCGCCGTGATCTGTTTTCCCACATGCAGACGCTCGGCTATGAATTCTACGATCACAACCGCACGGGACAGCTTATGAGCCGCCTGACGAGCGACCTGTTCGAGATCACGGAGCTTGCCCACCACGGCCCGGAGGATCTGGTCATTTCCGTGCTGACGATCGTCGGCGCGCTGATCGTGATGTTCTCGATCGAATGGCGGCTGGCGCTGGTGGTGTGTATCATTCTGCCGATCCTGCTGATTGTTGTGATCTCCCGCCGACGCAAGATGAGCGCCGTGTCGAAGGGCGTCAAGAGCAAGACCGCCGCGATCAACGCGGAGATCGAATCCTCCCTCTCGGGCATCCGCACCGCGAAGGCGTTTGCCAATGAGGAGGTAGAATTCGGCAAGTTCAACGAGGCGAATGAGCGCTTCAAGGTGTCCAAGCGGGAATTCCACCGCGAGATGGGCATTTTCTCCGGCTCCCTTGAATTCTTTATGTCGATGCTCTCCGTGGCGGTCATCGCCGTGGGCGGCGCGCTTTTGATGCAGGGCAGCATTAAAATGATCGACCTGCTGACCTTCAGCCTGTATATCTCGACCTTTATCAGCCCTGTCCGCAAGCTCATCAACTTTGCCGAGATGTTTGCCAACGGATTTGCCGGATTGAGCCGTTTTGCGGAGCTGATGCGCACCGAGCCTTCCCTCAAGGACGCACCGGACGCGAAGGAACTGAAAAACGTCCAAGGCGAGATCGAGGTCAAGGAGGTATCCTTTGCCTACGAGGAGGAGCAGGAGGTGCTCGAAAAAGTCAGCCTGCGGGTGCAGCCCGGCGAGACGGTCGCGATCGTCGGACCCTCCGGTGGCGGAAAGAGCACCCTCTGCCGCTTGATCCCGCGCTTTTACGATGTGACGGAGGGCGCGATCACGATCGACGGGCTGGATGTCCGCGCCGTGACGCAAAGCTCTCTGCATCAGGCCATCGGTGTGGTGCAGCAGGATGTCTTCCTCTTTGCCGACACCATCGGAAACAACATCCGCTACGGCAGACCGGACGCCACGATGGAGGAGGTCGTTGCGGCGGCAAAGCGTGCAGAAATTTATGACGACATTATGGCGATGCCGGACGGCTTCGACACCTTCGTAGGCGAGCGCGGAACGCTCCTCTCGGGCGGGCAGAAGCAGCGCGTCTCCATTGCGCGGATCTTCCTGAAGAATCCGCCGATTTTGATCCTCGACGAGGCGACGAGCGCCTTAGACAGCGTGACCGAGGCGAAGATCCAATCCGCCCTCGACGCTTTGGCGGTGGGACGCACAACGCTGATCATCGCGCACCGCTTGTCCACCATCCGCAGCGCCTCGCGCATCATCGTCATTGCCGACGGAAAGATTCGCGAGGAGGGAACGCACGACGAGCTGATGCGGCAGAATGGTATGTACGCTGCGCTGCGCAGGACGCAGGAGCTTGGAGAAAGTTAAGGCAAAATAGAAAAAATCTCATACCAATCACCAATTAAAATGTGCAAAGCACATTTTAATTGCGCAGACTGTCAAAAAAACTACAGTTTTGTCATTGCGAGACCCCGAAGGGGTCGTGGCAATCTCGCAGAATCATTTAGCATATTGTATGTATTCCGGCGAATACGAAACTTTTTTTATTAGATTGCACCCGCAGGGGGTATGCCGCATCCGTAACGCTCGTTCCT
>JAEDOK010000122.1 GCA_016302005.1 Oscillospiraceae bacterium
GCGCAGCCGTTCGCGACGGAGGAGCGCTACGGATGCGGCGTGCCCCTTGCGGGTATGCGCTCCTCGCAATGACAGGGGTGGGGGTCAGTTCAGGCGGTTTTCGGCGGGGACGGTATCTACGGCGGAGGCTTCGGAGAAATAGACATCCAAGATCGCCTTCGCGATTTTGCCGAGGTTGCCGCCCTGCGCACCCTTTTCTACATAGATCGCGATGGCAATTTCAGGGTCGTCCGCCGGAGCGTAGAGAACGAACGAGGCGTTATCCGAGCCGCCGGAGCCGTGCTCTGCCGTGCCTGTCTTGGCGCAGACCGCGACATCATAGTTTCCGAACAGACTGTAGGAGGTGCCGCTGTAGGAGGTGACCGCAAGGCGCATGCCTTCGGTATAGGCTGCATACGCGTCATCGCTGATCTCCAGGCGGCTCAGGACGGTGGGCGTATGCTCCTGCACCAGCTCCTCATAATCCGACGACAGGACGCGGCGCAGGAAGCTTGCCTGATAGCGCGTACCGCGATTGGCAAGCGCCGCCGTATAGGAGCAAAGCTGCATCGGCGTGAAGCGGTTTTCCGACTGCCCGATGGCTGCCGAGACGGTGTCGCCGCCGTACCATACGCTATAGTCGCCGTCGTACAGCGCGTCCTTGGTTTCCGGATTGGCGCGGTGTCCCGTCTCCTCGTAGATCTCGATACCGGTGGACTCGCCTAAGCCGAGCACCTTTGCCGTCTCGTCGATGGATTCAATGCCGGTCATCCAGCCGATCTCATAGAAATAGTAGTTACAGGAGACGGACAACGCCTCCATGACATTGATCGAGCCGTGTGTCGCCGTGCCGTTCGAGGTGGTATAGAGCATACAGCGCGGTGTATAGCCCACGTCCTCAAAGCGGCGGTAGATGCCGAGGTCATTGATCTCATAGCCCGGTTTAATTACCTTATCGTTGATGGCGGCGATGGTTGTGACCATCTTAAAGGTCGAGCCGGGCGGATAGGTGCCCTGCACGGCGCGGTTATACAGCGGCGCGAAATCCTGCTCCAGCAGGCCGTTATAATCCTCGGAATAGGTCGCCAGACGGAAGGTCGGATAGCTGGCGCAGACCAAAACCTCACCCGTCTTGACAGACATGGCAACCACGGCGCCGCCTTCGGCATCCTTTCCGCGGTCGGTTCCGTTCAGACCGTTCTCCCGCAGGTCGAGGATGAGACCTTCCAGCTCGTCCTCGGCGACCTTTTGCAGGTCGATATCGATGGACAGCTCCACATTATTGCCCGCTACCGGTTCGACAACATAGTGCTCTTCAAGGATCGTACCGTCTGAGGCGATAGTGGTTTGCAGCATCCCGTCCGTCGCGTGCAGCTCCAGCTCAAAGGCTTTCTCCAAGCCCTCCTTGCCGACCTTCGCGTCCATCGCGTAGTCATACTGCTTGTAGTATTCGTATTCCTCGGGGCTCATGTCCGCAACTCTGCCTAAAATGTGCGCGGCATAGTCCGTGTAATATTCGCGGACGGTGGATTTTTCGACGGTCACGCCCGGAATGTTCAGCTCCGTCAATTCCGCAAGAGAGATCGCGTCCACATCCTCCAGCATGACATAGTTGGGCAGATTCGTGCAGTGGCGCAGCTCCAACTCATAGCGCACGGAGATGACGCGGCGCGCCTCCTCCTCCGTCCAGTCGTCGGGAATGTGGTAGCGCTCCCGCAGGCGGCGGATGAGCTGCGGGGCGGAGATATCGCTGTCCCACTCCCGCGCTGCCAAAAAGGTCTTAAAATAGTCGTTCCATACGGAGGAATATTGATCCTTCGTGTATTCATAGGGCTTCTCCGATGCCACCGGCAGGTGGTCGACGATCTCCAAGCCGCGCTGTACGGCGAGATTCGTCAGGGCGCGCAGGCTGCCGTTTGGATCCTCGGAGCTGAACAGCACCGGATAGATCAAAACAATATTGAACGAGGCGCGGTTTCCGACGAGGACCTTGCCGTTGCGGTCAAGGATCTCGCCCCGCGCGGCGGTCACGCGAGTATAGTAGGTATAAGAACCGGAGGGAGTTGCCTCCTGCGCCGACCCTTCGACGACCTGCACATTGTACAGCCGCACGGAAAAAACGCCGAGCATCAGCGCTGCCAGCAGGATAAGCGCGGTAACACGAAAGGAAAATTTATGTTGATTCATGGGAAGCTCCGATCTTTGCAATGCGTTTGACAAGCCAATACACCGGCGGCTGCGCCAGAAGCGAGATCGCCACGCAGGGCAGCAGCTTCCACACAAAGAAGCTGCCCGAAAGCCCGTCAAAGAAAAATTTCAGCAGGAACATTGCCGTCTGCTCCACAAACAGGGTGACAAGGGTGATAAGCAGACCGGGGAAAAAGCGGTCTGCCAGCAGCGTCCGGCACAGCAGGCTTCCCACAACGGGAAGCACGGTCAGCGTCACGATGCACACGCTGCCCTGATCCGCGCCGGTCAGATACCAGAACAGCGAGCCAAGCAGTGCAAAGGTGCCGCCGCGCTCCGCGCCCTCGCGCAGGCAGACGCAGGCGATGACGACAGGCACGAGGTCGGGATGGGTTCCGAACAGGGTGCGGTTGCCGAACACCACCGTTTGCAGCAGGATCGCCAACAGCAGCAGCAGGGAATACAGCGTCCACCGCAGAATGCGCAGCCATTGCTTCGGCGTAATATAGAGTTTATCCAGCATGGCGCCCTCCGCTTACTCGTTTACATATTGCGTGACGATAAAGACCTGCTCCAATCCGTCAAAATCGGCGGCGGGACGGAGCATGGCGTATTTGGCGACACCGGTTTCGTCAAAGCTCGCGTCCTCGATATAGCCGAGGATCAGATCCTTCGGATAGACCGACGAGCCGGTGGTCACGACCTGATCGTTATTGCGCAGCACCGCCTCACCGGGCAGGTAATTCATGCGCAGCTTGCCGGCGTTACCGCTGTTGTAAGCGCCCTGCACCACGCCCGTATAACCGGAGGAGGCGATGCTCGCGCTGATTTCCACGGAGGAGTCGAGAATCGTCGTGATCTGCGCCCAGTTCGGCCCGATATCGGTGATGAGACCGACGACCTGCCCATACTCGGTGATGGCGACCATGCCCTTGGCAAGCCCGGAATTCGTGCCCTTGCCGATGGTAAAGGAGCTTTTCCAGTTCGACGAATCCCATGAGACGATATACGCGGCACAGAAGCGATAGTCCGTATGCTCCTCGCTCAGTCCGAGCAGCTCCCGCAGACGCTCGTTTTCACGCTGTAAGGAGTCGGCAGTGCGAATCTCGTCCTCAATTTGCATAATGCGCTGCTCGAGATAGTCATTCTCAGCCTCCAGCGCCTCGTAGCCGAAAATGTAGTTATAGTACCGCTCCACCTGCCGCGTGATTGCGCTCACGCCGCTGCGCAGGGGCGTCATGACCGCCTGCACCGTCTTGCCGAGCCAGGTCGCGCCGAACAGACCGGAGACGATCGCCGTGACGACCGCAAGCACGACGGCGAGGATCAGAATCGTCTTGACGCGGGGGGATAATTGCTTTTTCAAATTGTATCACCTCAATAGCTGCACGCCCAACTTGCGCAGGATCGTCGCAAGTGTACAGACAGGCAGACCCATCACATTATAATAATCTCCGTCAATGCCGATGATAAACATGGCAGCCAAGCCCTGAATGGCGTAAGCGCCCGCCTTATCCATCGGTTCGCCCGTGGCGATATAGGCGCGGATCTCCTCGTCGGCAAGGTGGCGGAAGCGGATGCCCGTCGTGACGGTCACGGTTTCGGTGAAGCTGCCCTGTATCACAGTCAGACCGGACATCACCTGATGATCTCTGCCGGAAAGACGGCGCAGCATGGAAAACGCGTCCGCCTCGGAGCGGGGCTTGCCCATCATCAGTCCGTCGCAGACGACGATCGTGTCCGCCGCGATGATGATATCCTCGTCCCGGCAGTTCGGATAGACCGCCTGCGCTTTCAGAAGACTCACGCGGGACACCTCGGCCGAGGGGACGGCAAAGGGATTCATGGTTTCATCATGGGGCGCGGTGCGGACGATAAAGTCCAGCCCCATCCGCGCCAGCAGCTCGCGCCTTCTCGGAGATTCGGAAGCAAGAATAATACTCATGGGGAAGCTCCTTTCGGGGGAAGAATGGTGAATAGAGAAGAGAGAATAGTGAATAGATGGCGGTCTGTGGGAAGCTGTGCGCTTAGGCAGCCTTGACGCGCCTGTGGGAAGTCTGTTTTGGCTAAGGGCTAAGAGTGAATGGCGAAGGACTGTGGTGTGCTCCGCACGGATCGAAAAAACGAGGATCAGCTACCCTCTTTGTCATTGCGAAACCGGTGCGCACACCGGTTGTGGCAATCTCAGACTGTAGGTTTGTACGCACTTAGTACTTCCTACACGAGATTGCCACGACCCCGTTGGGGTCTCGCAATGACAGGGAAAGGGAGTTTGTACGCAGTCGGTAGTTCCTGCACTCTGCCGGCTGATAGCCGCCCCTACGGCGTAAACTGCGAGTTCTCTTGTAGTATACTGTTAAATCTAAAACTTTATAAAGCAGCTTCGTCGGTCGCCGTAGGGCACGACGACTCGGCGTGCCGTCCGCGAAGCGGCAGACAGTACAGACGAACGAGTTTGTACGCAGTCGGTAGTTCCTGCACCGGGCGGCTAATAGCCGCCCCTACGGCGTGGAGTGCGAAATTTCTCGTAGGGGCGGCTATCAGCCGCCCGCGATTGGAATCCGCGCGGAGCGCTCC
>JAEDOK010000008.1 GCA_016302005.1 Oscillospiraceae bacterium
TGCGGATTGACCGTCGTGGGCAGCGCGTTCAGCCGCGCATTCTCCGCCTTGCAGCGCTCAAGCCAGCGCAGCGTCCGTTCGACCGAGCGCTTGACATATTCCCGCGGCGCAGGATTCTCGATGCACTCGTCAAAGGCCATGCAGATGTCCGAGCCGAGGTTCGACTGGATCTGCATACTCTCCTCCGGCCCCATGAAGATCTTCCGCCCGTCAAGATGCGAGGAGAAATACACACCCTCCTCCTTGATCTTGCGCAGACTTGCGAGCGAAAAGACCTGAAATCCGCCGGAATCCGTCAGAATCGGCCGGTTCCATGTCATAAACCTGTGCAATCCGCCGAGGTCATGCACCACCTGATCGCCGGGACGCAGATGCAGATGGTAGGTGTTCGACAGCTCGACCTGACAGCCGATGTTCTCCAGATCCTCCGCGCTCAGTGCGCCCTTGATCGCACCCTGCGTGCCGACGTTCATAAACACAGGCGTCTGCACCGTGCCGTGCGCACAGGTGAACACGCCGCGACGCGCAGCACCCTCCGTTTTTAACAGTTCAAACATAATTACCTCTCTCAGACGATCAGCATCGCATCGCCGAAGCTGAAGAAGCGGTAGCGCTCCTTCACGGCCTCGCGGTAGGCGTGCATGACGTTATCGTAGCCCGCAAAGGCGGACACCAGCATGATGAGCGTGCTCTCCGGCAGATGAAAATTCGTGATGAGCGCGTCCATCGCCTTGAAGCGGTAGCCGGGATAGATGAAAATATCCGTCCACGCGGAGCGCTCTGCAAAGCTGCCGTCGTCGTTTGCCAGCGATTCCAGCGTGCGGCACGAGGTCGTGCCGACACAGACGATCCGCCCGCCGTTATTTCGTGTATTGTTCAGAATTTCCGCTGTTTGCGCGGAGATCATGCAGAATTCCGCGTGCATATGGTGCTCCGTCACGTCCTCGACCTTGACAGGCCGGAACGTTCCGAGACCGACGTGCAGCGTGACATAGGCAAGGCGGACGCCCTTGGCTGCGATTTTTTCCAGCAGCTCCTTCGTAAAGTGCAGGCCGGCGGTCGGTGCGGCAGCGGAGCCGACCACGCGGGAATAGACCGTCTGGTAGCGCTCGCCGTCAGCCAATTCCTCCTTGATATACGGCGGCAGCGGCATTTTGCCGAGCTGCTCCAAAATCTCAAGGAAGATGCCCTCATAATGGAAGCGGACGAGGCGGTTGCCGCTCTCCGCCTCCTGCTCGACCGTCGCCGTCAGCAGGCCGTCGCCGAACGAAAGCTCTGCACCGGCATGGAGCTTCCTGCCGGGCTTGACGAGGCACTCCCAGAGGCCGTCGCCCTTATCCGTCAGCAAAAGCACCTCCGCCGCGCCGCCGGACGGCACGCGGTGACCCAGAAGCCGTGCCGGAAGGACGCGCGAATCATTCATCACAAGGCAGTCGCCGGGCTGCAAATACTCAAGCACATTGGAAAAATGACGGTGCGCCAGCGCGCCGTCCGCCCGGTTCATCACCAGCAGGCGCGACGCGTCGCGCTGCGCAAGCGGCGTCTGCGCGATCAGCTCCTGCGGCAGATCATAGTAAAAATCGCTTGTTTTCAATCTTTTTCTCACTTTCCCGCAAAAATCACATTGTATTATACCCCATTGTGCCATGAATTGCAAGCACTCCGGCGACAAAAGCGGCATAGAATGGCACGGAGGTGCTCAAAAATGGCTCAACCGCTGTTTACCGGCGTCGCAACCGCTGTTGTGACGCCGTTTCGTGATAACCGCCTCGACCTTGAGGCGTTTGCGCAGCTTTTGTCGCAGCAGACGGATGCCGGTATTGACGCGATCGTCGTCTGCGGCACGACCGGTGAGGCGTCCACCCTCATGGTGGAGGAAAAGGCGACGCTCTGGCGTCAGGCAGCAGAACTCTTACACGGCAAGGCGCTGCTGATCGCAGGCGTCGGGACGAACGACACGCGCACTTCACTTGGCTTGGCGCGTCTTGCGCGCGACTGCAGCGCACAGGCGCTGCTCGCCGTCACGCCATACTATAATAAATGTTCGCAGGAGGGGCTTGCGCTGCACTATGAGGCGATAGCCGACGCGACCGAGCTGCCGCTTATCACCTACAACGTCCCATCGCGCACCGGTGTAGATCTGAAGCCGGAGACCTGCGCCCGTCTGATGCGCCATCCGCGCATTGCAGGCGTCAAGGAAGCCGGCGGCAGCATCACCCGTGTCGCACAGCTCCGCGCCCGCTGCGGCGACGGCTTCCCGGTCTGGTGCGGCAACGACGATCAGACCGTCGCCATGATGTCACTGGGTGCTGCCGGCGTCGTGTCCGTTCTCTCCAACGTCTGTCCCCGCGCCGTCAAGGACATGACGGACGCCTGCCTGCGCGGAGATTTCAAAGCCTCCGCTGCCATTCAGCTTGCCTTCCTCCCGCTGATCGAAGCGCTGTTTTCGGACGTGAACCCCATCCCGGTCAAGGCCGCGCTGTCGCTGCTCGGCGTTTGCAGCGACGAGGTGCGTCTGCCGCTGAGCCCGATGTCACCTGCGATGAAGGATCGTCTTCTTGACGCACTCGATGTCTGCGGCCTCGTTTAGTGCAGCCGCTTTTTGTCAAAAGAGCCTCCCGTTTTCGCACGAAAACAGGAGGCTCTGTTCATTTCTGCGTCGTGTAGACCAGAGGGATGCCGTACACCGACTCGTACGTCTCGCGGAAGAAGTCAAAATTCTCGCGGCTGAGCTTTTCGCGTGCGGCAATACGCCCGACGGACGTATCGGGATAGATCGGCTTGCCGATGTGCGGCGTGTATTCCTGCACAGGAAAGCCGTCCGAGCCGATATACTCGCTGTCCTTCAGCGTGATAAAGCACGGAACGACCGGCACCTGATTCTTGACCGCCATGTCGAACGCACCCGGCTTTAAGGGCTTGGGCTTTCTGTAATTCCACCACATACTCTGCTCCGGGTAGATCAGCACGCAGTTTCCCTCCGAAAGCGCCCGGCTCACCGCACGCAGGAGCTTTTTCATCGTCTCCATGTTGGAGCTAAGCGGCAGCGTGTTGCAGTGGCGCATCAGGAAGCCGTAAAAGCCGCCAAATGCGGTATAGTTCCCCTCGCGGATGATGCGGTACATCCGTTTTTTATGATGGGAGGCATCAAAAACGCGCTGCATGACAAAGCTGTCGAGCGGGTTGAAGTGATTGCAGGTGATGATCGCACCGCCCTTGACCTGCGTCAGATTCTCCACGCCGACGGGTTTGCGGAGAATGACCTGCTTTTTGAGCTGCGCGACGCCCAGAAAGGTGTATGCTGCAAGGAACGCCGCCTCGCGCTGCACCGCACCCCAGATGCCCTTGTCCAAGTATTCGATCTCGTCCGGCATAAGGACTCTGCTCTCGGGATCGTCCTCAACGTCGACGTCAAACTTTCCCGCCCGTTCATATTCCGCGATCTTTTGCAGCACGGCGAGACGGTCCGCCGCCTGCGGCACATCTCTCCGTCTCATTGCGGCAGAAGATGGCGAATTTTCCGGTGGATGCGGGCATTTTCCACACGGTCGGTCGCCTGTTCGCGTGCAAGCACCAGCAGGTTCTGCGTCTCCGAGGCGGACTTGATCCGCTGCTGCTCGGAATAGCCGCGCCGCACGGCATGAACGTCCGCGGCATAGGCGCAGCGGTCGGCATAATGCCAAAACAGGCCGCCATAGGGCACGCCGTCCTTGTGCCAGGGCTTGTTGTCCAGATTAAAGTGGACGAGCTTCGTCTCCGGCGTTTCCGCCTCAAAGGGCATGGTGTTCCACTCCGTACCCAGCAGCACCGTCCGATCCTTGCAGATCACATTCAGATAATCCTGATCCTGCGCGACCGTGAACTTGACCGCATCGAGCAGCGAGAGGAATACCCGCTGGAAGTCATATTCGCGCATGGCGCGCAGATTCATCAGCAGCACGCCGGCGTTAAAATACGATTGGCAGCTGTCAAGCCCGACGCGGTTCGTCGCATACAGGCGCAGGCTCTCCTCTCGCTGGATAAAGGTGTCGGGAATCGCCGCCGCCAGATGGTCGCCCAGCTCCGTGTCATAAAGCTGCGAGATGTCGCCCTGAATGACCAGATCGCTGTCCAGATAGAGCGCACGGTCAAGCGACGGGAACAGGTCGGGAATGAACAGGCGGTAATACGTCGTGCGGGAATAGTAGTCGCGGGTATGCAAACGGGCGGAAAACGCCTCCACCGTCGTGGTAATGTCAAGAAATTCGACCGAGAAGCAGCCGCCGTCAAAGGCCCGCGTGATGCGTGTGATATTCTCTGCGGATACTCCCGTGTGAAGAATGTGAAGAAAATAGCGCCGGTTCGGGTCGCAGTTTGTCCGCATGGATTCCAGCGTCACGGCCAGAAACGGGACATAGGCATCATCACAGGAAAAAAACAACTGTACATCAGACTGATTCATTTTGAAAGCTCTCCTTGAGTGTTACATATTCCTCCAGCACATCGTCAAAGCAGGTATAGCCGAATTTGTTGTGCACCCGCTCGATGTGCCACTGTTTGACATTCTCCGTATGCGGATAGGGCAAGTAAAACAGACGCTTGGAAAAATGCCGCACGACCGTGCTCCGATACAGAAACTTTTGATCGTTAAAACGGTGCGGCAGTACCTTTCGCCGCATCGTCGAACGGATCAGCGCGGACTGATCGGCAAACGTCAGCTTCTTCGTCCGCAGGAGCGCACGCGCCTTTTCAAAAATGCCGGTTTCGCGGCACTTTTCCATGTTAAACAGCAGCACGCCTGCGTTGATGTAGTTTGGCTGGATCAGGAATCTTCCGTAATGGTCACGCGCAGCGGCATATTCAACGTCACGCACGTCAATGTCATACAAAAGCCCGACGTCCTTGTTCAGCATCACATCGGCATCCAGATACAGCAGCTTCTCCGGCATGGGCAGAAGATCCGCCAGCAGGCGCAGCAGGGTGTACGGCGAGCAATAACAGCCCTCGTTCGCGTTCTGCCGCAGATGCGTTTCGTAAAGCTCCGTGACGTCAGTGAGCTTTACACAGGTCTGCGGATTGTGGCGGCGGAGTGCCTGCTCAAGAAACACCGCGTGTGCAGCGGTAAGCGGTGTGTAGTTCTCTGCCACGCGCGTCAGCTCCATCGTAAAAAGATGGATCGTCAGCGGACGCGGCGTCTCCAGGCGACGCACGACAGACAGCGCCGAGGTCAGTACGCCATCAAAGACGCCCTCATTGCCGCAGTAAAGAATATGGATCATTCGTCCTCACCTCGCTTCACATAGCGGATGTATTCGCAGTCACTCAGTGCGCTGCGCTGCTTCATGGCAGCATAGATCCGGTCACGCAGCTCCTGCGCACGTTCACGCGGCGCGACCGACGTGTCAGGATAGAACGGCCCGTCCAAATAGACAACAGCCTTCGGCTTTTTCCCCGCTCCGCGGGACTGATAGGTCGTCGTCATGGCGAAGCTGGGCGCGTTGTACTCCACGGGATATTTCATGGACGTCGCGGGGAAGTCGCGGATGTCCGTATAAAACGGCCAAATGTGCGCTTCCGGGTAGATCGTGACGCACTTGCCCTGAAGGATGCGCTTTTCTACCGCGTTCTTGAAATTACGCATTGCTTTCAGGTTCGACGGCAGCGGAAGCGCTCCGAGATAAGGCGTCACTCTGCCCAAATACGGCATGGAGACATTGTTCGGGTGTACGATAACGTATACGCTTTTCGGAAACACCGCCATCGTCGGCAGAAACGCGTCTGCAATTTCCTGCGTGTGGTTTGCATAGAGAAAAAAGCCCTCTTTTCTCGCAGCTTTCAGAACACGGCGGTTTTTCACGCGAAAGCGAAGGGTCGCCTTGCAGTAAAGGTACGCAAACGGAGTGGCGATCAGGCGATAGCTCAACCAGCGCAGGATGCTCCACCCCGGCTCACGACGCAAATAGCGGTAGTTTTCGTCGATCCGCTTCGGCGTGATCTGCGCGGTCGAGAACTCATCGCTGCGCTCATCGCTGTAGTAAATGGTCTTAACCGGAACGGTTCCGGATCCTTTCATAGGAAAGCCTCCTGCGTTTTTTGCCACCGGAACGTTGCGAATTTTTGCCGTGCAGAGCGCTCGCGCGTGTGTCCCATACTGTACCCTTTTATGGCGAATTTTGCAAGAGAACCTGAAAAAATCACACTCCACAATTCTGTACCGCTCTCCGAGATTCGATTTTTGCGCAGCGAGAATTCCGGAAATCAATTCCCGGAAAGCGGGAATTCCGAGAATCCGAATATTTTTTATCAAAAACCCTTGATTTTCCCTTAAAATTGTGATAAACTCAGTCGCATCGGAATTATGTATCAAACAGACACATTTTAATGACATTTTAAGGTAACAGAAATGGAGAATATCAAAGAAATCGTTCGTGAAAACTTAGTGATGCTTCGCAAGGAGCACAAACTGACCCAAATTGAGTTGTCGCAAAAGATCGGTTACTCCGACAAGGCCATCTCCCGCTGGGAGACCGGCGAGGTCACACCCGACGTCGAAACGCTTAATGCCCTCGCCGAGCTTTACGGTATCCCGATCTCAACCCTTTTCGAGAAGTATACACCGGAGCGTCCGGCGGTAGTCGAAGCGCGTCTTCAAATCGCGCAAAAGATTGCGGTCACACTGCTGGGAATCGTCTGCATCTGGTTCTTTGCCATCATCGGTTACAGCCGTTTGGGTATGTTCTTTCACGGAAAGAACTGGCTCGTTTTCATCTGGGCCATTCCCCTGTCCTTCGCGGTGTGCATCTATTTCAACGAAAAATGGGGCAAGCGCCTGTTCACTCTGGTTTTTTCTTCTGCCCTGTGCTGGACACTTCTGGTCGCGATCTATCTGCAATTTGTCGAATTCAACACTTTTATGACTTTTGTCTCCGGCGTGCCGATCCAAATCGGTATCATTCTGCTGGCTTTCATCCGTCCGTCCGGGAAAAAGGATAACAGAGATTACCGGTAACCTGCACACATTATAAATACTGCAACAGGCCGCCTGCTGCGTGGGGTTTTCCCGCTGCAGGCGGCCTGCTTTTTCCGTTGCAGATCTGTTTTCAGAATTTAACATCAATATTCGCACAAAAGTCGGTGAAACTACGACCGTGGCATCAGTGTTCGATTCTGTCGAAGCCGCGTTTCCACATCGCGCTGCGAAGGATATGTGCTTCGGCGCAGCGAACACCCGTGACACAAATCGACAAAAGGAGATGGAAAACATGAAGAGCAACAACCAGATCAACATTCCGGAAGCGCGTGAAGCGATGGACAAGTTCAAGATGGAGGCTGCGAGCGAAGTCGGCGTCAACCTGAAGCAGGGCTACAACGGCGACCTCACCTCCCGCGAGGCCGGCTCCGTCGGCGGCCAGATGGTCAAGAGAATGATCGAGGCTTACGAGCGCAACCTGAAGTGATCCCAATTTCGGCAGGGCCGCGGCGCATTCACGCCGCGGCCTCATTTTTCTGCGCACCGTCGGCTCACGTTGAGCAGTTTGCACAATGTTTCGCAGATTATTCTGTGGAAAGAGCCAAATTACATGATATATTTCTGATTTTCCTTGCAAAACCGCCTCATTTCTATTACGCTATGATTAGTATTTTTACAGAAAGGCGTGAGGAAATGAAAACGAAGAAAAAAGCGCAATACTCTTCTCCTAACAGCCTTGACGGCCGTTTGCCGCTCATCGAGGCCATTCCGCTCGGATTGCAGCACGTTCTTGCTATGTTCGTCGGCAACCTCTCTCCCCTGCTTGCCATTATGGCAGTCTGCGGCATCACGACCGCCGAGGGCATGGGCGCACTGCGCGTTTCACTGCTGCAGAACGCCATGCTGATCGCCGGTCTTGTCACCTTCATACAGCTCTACCCCATCGGCCCGGTCGGCGGCAAGCTCCCCATCGTCATGGGCACGTCCTCCGGCTTCATCGGCATCAACAAGTCCATCGCCGCCAGCATGATGGCCGGCGTCGCCGCCGGCACCATCACAACGAGCGCCGAGGCCGGCATCTATGCCTACGGCGCGATCATGGGCGCGTCACTGATCGGCGGCGCATTTGAAATGGGTCTCGGCTTCTGCATCAAGCCGCTGCGCAAGTTCTTCCCGCCCGTCGTCACCGGCACGGTCGTCGTCGCCATCGGCCTGAGCCTGTTCTCCGTCGGCATCGGCTTCTTCGGCGGCGGCAACGGCAGCGCGGACTACGGCGCACTGTGGAATCTCTTCCTAGGCCTCGTCACGCTGACCTCCATCATCGTCTTTAAGCACTGCTTCAAGGGCTTCCCCTCCATCGCCTCGATCCTGCTCGGCATCATCGTCGGCTACGTCGTCTCGTTCATCATGGGGCTTTTCCTGCCGACCACCATGGTGGTCGACGGCAAGGAGGTCGCCTGCGCGTACATCACCCAGTGGTCGCAGGTCAAGGACGCCGCATGGTTCGCCGTCCCGAAGGTCATGCCCGTCAAGCTGCAATTCAACCTCTCCGCGATCATTCCGATGTGCATTATGTTCATCGTCACCGCCGTTGAGACCATCGGCGATACCGCCGGTGTCACAGAGGGCGGCCTGGACCGTGCGCCGACCAACCGCGAGCTGTCCGGCTCCGTCATCTGCGACGGCTTCGGCTCAGCGCTGGCCTCCGTCTTCGGCGTCCTGCCGAACACCTCGTTCAGCCAGAACGTCGGCCTCGTCGGCATGACGAAGATGGTCAACCGCTTTGCCATCGCAATGGGTGCCGGCATCCTGGTGCTGTGCGGTCTGTTCCCCAAGGTCGGCGCCGTGATCTCGATCATGCCGCAGCCCGTCCTTGGCGGCGCGGCAGTCATCATGTTCGCCTCGATCGTCATCTCCGGCATCAACCTCATCACGACCGAGCCGCTCTCCGGCCGCAACGCGACCATCGTCTCCGTCGCCCTCGGCCTCGGCTATGGCATCGGCTCGACCTCGGCGGTGCAGGCGCACCTGCCGCAGTGGCTCAGCTACATCTTCGGCGGCTCCGGCATCGTTCCCGCAGCGCTGATCGCTATCCTGCTCAACGTCCTGCTTCCGAGAGAGAAGAAAGCAGCCGCGAAGAAATAATCCGCATCAAACGCCTGTACGCCGCAGGAGATCTCCTGCGGCGTACTTGCGCCGGGTAGCCTGTGATTTTTTGCCGTATATGCGGATCGCTGGATCTCGCACCAGCCGCCGATACCCGAGGTCTCCTTTCGCAAATTCTAAATTTGTTTCTACTTCGTTCATAGTTTCTTCAAAAGTCGCCTGTATACTGCAAGTGTAAGGTCGATATCGGAACTGCCCCGAGTCGAACCTGACGTCCATCTTTTCATTTATCTCTCTTTTTTATTTTTCCCTCTCTCATTTCTGTAGCGGATTCCCGGCTGTTCTCCCCCGAACAGCCGGGAATTTGCCGTTTAAGGACAAAAAAGCCGGAGCAAGGCGATTTCCTTGCTCCGGCGGTTTCTTATCGTTCGT
Organism: Oscillospiraceae bacterium; assembly: GCA_016302005.1. The sequence goes on from JAEDOK010000008.1 coordinate 9,488, forward strand.
AGTCGAACTCAAAATCATAGATGCTGACGGTGTCGCCGTCCTCGATGCCCATCTCCTCCAGGCGATCAAACAGACCGCTTCTGCGAAGCTGGCGGTCAAAGTACATCCGCGATTCATAATCGGCAAAGTTGATGTCGCAGATCAGCCTGCGCAGCCACTCGCCGGAGACGACCCACAGGTCGTCCATGTGCTCGATCGAAAGGTCGTCGGCCTCGCCCGCCTCGGGCAGGGGCTTGACATACTCCGGCTCATAGACGATGACCGGCGGAAGCTCGCGCAGCTTGCCCGCGATGACGCGCATGAGCTGCTTCGTGCCCTGCGTGGTCGCGGCGGAGATCTCATAGAACTCATAGCCGCGCGACGTGACATAGTCGCGCAGACGCTCCAGGTTGTCGCTGCCCTCCGGGATCAGGTCGCATTTGTTCGCCGCGACGATCATCGGCCGCTTTGCAAGCTCCTCGGAATAGCTCTGCAGCTCCGCGTTGATCTTCTCGAAATCCTCCACCGGGTCGCGGTCCTCTGAGCCGGAGACGTCGACGATGTGCACCATCAGGCGGCAGCGGTCGATATGGCGCAGGAAATCGTGGCCGAGGCCGGCGCCTTCGGCGGCGCCCTCGATGATGCCGGGGATGTCAGCCATGACGAACGACACGCCCTCGTCGACGTAGATCACGCCGAGGTTGGGATAGAGCGTCGTAAAGTGGTAGTTGGCGATCTTGGGTCTTGCGTTGGAGGTCACGGACAGGAGCGTCGATTTGCCGACGTTCGGGAAGCCGACCAGGCCGACGTCCGCGAGGAGCTTCAGCTCCAAAACGACCTCATGTTCCTCGCCGGGCAGGCCGGCCTTGGCAAAACGCGGAAGCTGACGTGTCGGCGTGGCAAAGTGCTTGTTGCCCCAGCCGCCGCGGCCGCCCTTGCAGAGAACGAAGTCGTCATTGTCAGACATATCCTTGATGACCTCGTTCGTCTCGGCGTCGCGGACGACAGTGCCGCGCGGCACCTGAATGACGAGATCCTCACCCTTCTTGCCGAAGCGGCGACCGCCCTGACCGTCCTCGCCGGAAGGCGCCGTGTATTTGCGCTTGTAGCGGAAATCCATCAGCGTCGAGAGGTTGTCGTTGACGCGCAGGACGATATTGCCGCCCTTTCCGCCGTCGCCGCCGTCAGGCCCGCCGGCCGCAACGTATTTTTCCCGGTGAAAGGCCACTGCGCCGTTGCCGCCGTTACCGGCTTTTACAAAAATTTTGACTTTATCTACAAACATATAAGCAATCCTCCTGCCACTTGATTGGATTATCGTCTATATACTTCCAGCGTGCCAAGTAATCCTTCTCATCCCGAACAATATGGTCATAATACGAGCGCTGGAACAATTGTCTACCGGACTTTCTGTTTACGAAACGCTTCAGCGTTCCGACAAAGCTCGGAATCACAGCATTCGTAGGGGACGGCCTCCCGGACGTCCCGTCAGCAGGAAGCAGCGTTATCAATAAATGCACATGGTTGGGCATGATTACATATTTATCAATGCGGAGATTCTGATTAAGGCGACTCATTTCCCGCAAAGTTTCTTGAATCATCTGTCCGTAAGTCGAAAGCTCTATCTGCGGGACGTCGAGGACGCCGTCCCCTACGATCTCGCTAAATAAGCAAGCCTTCTCTAAGGAACAAAGCGTCAGGAAATAGCTGCCTTGTTCAGAGTAATTATAACTCTCCAAGCGGAGACGCTTGCGATTCGGTAATTCCATGTGTAGTCCCTATGAAAAACGCCGGAACATAGATCATATGTTCCGGCGTTAAAAAATCATTACTGTTCGATGGCGTAGACAGAGCACTGCTTGCGATCCTTGCCCTTGCGCTCAAACTTGACGTGACCGTCAATCAGAGCAAACAGGGTGTCGTCGCTGCCGATACCGACGTTGTTGCCGGGATGGATGTGCGTGCCTCTCTGACGAACCAGAATGTTGCCCGCGAGGACGAACTGACCGTCCGCGCGCTTCACGCCCAATCTCTTGGACTCGGAATCACGGCCGTTCTTGGTGGAACCGCCGCCCTTCTTATGTGCGAAGAACTGAAAACCGATTTTCAGCATTTGTTACACCTCCATAACTTCGATATAATCAGGATAATCATCCCGCAGGGACAGCATGGTCAGAATAAAACCATTCAGCACGTCCTGTACTGCGTCCTCATCGTCGCAGGTTGCGGGAAGGGTCAAGGTGATCCGGGGTTCATTTTCGTTCACTTTGGTGTTTGCATGGTTGCCGAGGACGTCATTGATCGTGCATTCGACAAACGTGACGGCGGTGGAAACTGCGGCGCAAACGATGTCGCTTCCCGCCTCTGCATACCCGCTGTGCCCCGATACGGAGAATCCGTTGATTCTGCCGTCGTGATTGAAAATTTCGATCTTAGTCATTACACGGAGATCTTTTCAATCTGCACCTTGGTGTACGGCTGTCTGTGGCCGCGGATGGACTTGGAGTCCTTCTTCGGACGGTACTTGAAGACGACGACCTTCTTGCTCTTGCCGTTCTTCAGGACCTTCGCTTCGACGGAAGCGCCTGCCACGACGGGAGCGCCGAACTTGGAGTTCTCGCCGTCCACGACTGCCAGCACCTGATCGAAGGTTACGGTTGCGTCAGCCTCAACGCCGAGCTTTTCGACATAGATCACGTCGCCCTCCTTGACGCTGTACTGCTTGCCACCGGTAACGATAACTGCCTGCATTTTCTGGTTGCACCTACCTTTTTTGTAGTCTCGCTCTGGAGGTGTGAGATGACTCAACTTCGACCTCTTCGACGCGGCTTGTCTATTTTAGCATTCCGTTGGCAAAAAGTCAAATACTATTTGACTCTTTTTTCGAATTTTGATATAATTTTTTTATCAAATGGCAAAGGAAATGGTGATCTTATGAAGAAAATCGCAGCGCTCATGCTGCTTCTGTGTCTGTTCCTCGGCGGCTGCGCAAGCGACGGGCCGGTCGAGACGGAGCTTTTTGCGATGGACACCTATATGCGTATCCGCGTCTGGGGCGACGGCGATCTTGTCGGCGACGTGTGCGACGAGATCTACCGGCTTGAAACGCTCTTTTCCGTCACGGACGAAAAGAGCGAGGTCTTCGCGCTCAACCGCGATGGCAGTGTTGCCCTCAGCGCCGAAACTGCGGAGCTGCTGACCAGGGCTTCGGCGCTTTCCGAGCGCACGGGCGGCGCGTTTGACCCGACAGTCTGCCCGCTGGTCAGCGCCTGGGGCTTCACCGCTGACGAGCAGCGCGTTCCGTCGCAGGGCGAGCTTTCCTCCCTGCTGCCCTCGGTCGGCATGGAGCATTTGCGGCTTGACGGCACGAATGCCGCGCTGACAGATGGCGCACAGCTCGATCTCGGCGGCATCGCCAAGGGCTATACCGCACAGAAGTGCATGGCTTTTCTGGAAAGCAACGGCGTTGAAACGGCGATGGTCTCTCTGGGCGGCAACGTCCAGACGCTCGGCACAAAGCCGGACGGCTCTCCCTGGGTCATCGGCATCGCCGACCCGGCGGAGCCCTCCGAAGCCTTGGCGACACTCACCTTCACCGGCTCGATGGCGCTTGTCACCTCCGGCGGTTATCAGCGCTATTTTGAAATAGACGGCGTGCGCTATCATCACATTCTCGACCCTGAGACCGGCCTTCCTGCCGACTCAGGTCTGTCCTCCGTCACCGTGATCACGTCCGACGGAACGACCGCTGATGCACTTTCCACGGCGCTTTTCGTCATGGGCATGGAGAAAGCCACCGAATTCTGGCGCGAAAGCGACGATTTTGAAGCGGTATTCATTACGCAGGACGGTAAAATCGTTGCGACCGAGGGAGCTGCCTCCATGTTGGGCGGCTGCGAATTTGAGGTTATCGCACGGTGAAAACGAAGTTCTGGCTTCTGTTCTTCTCCGTTCTGTGCGTGATCCTCGCGGTCTTGAGCGTGGTTTTGCTGTATGGCGGCGAGGGCGCAGAATACGCAGAGGTCTACTCCGACGGGAAGCTGGTCGTCCGCCTCGACCTGTCAGAGGACACGGAATACCGCGTTGCCTTCGGTGAAGACTGGAATTTGCTCACCGTGCGCAGCGGAAAAATCGCCGTTACCTCTGCCTCCTGCGCCACGCAGGACTGTGTCCGGCATCCGCCGTCCGATCACGGCGCACCCATCGTCTGTCTGCCCAATCGCCTTGTGATAGAATTTACAAAATCTTCCGATTATGACGCGTTAATTGGCTAAACTCGCTTGCTTTTTCGTTCTTTTTATGTTACACTAATTACAGATTGTAATTAGTTGAAAGGACGGGAGACTATGCTGCGTCGAACGTACAAACGAGTGATCGTGCTTTTCCTTCTGTTTGCCCTCTTGACTGCGCTGGTTCCGACGAGCTTTGCCGGCAGAGCAGAGGAGCTTCAGGAGGAGATCGACCGGCTGGAGGCCGAAGCCGACCAGCTTGCCGCCGAAAAGGAAGCGCTGGAGGCCGAGCTTTCCGATACCAACGCAAAAGCGCAGACATATGCCGAGGAAAAGCAGCGGATCGACCGCGAGATCGAGCTGTGCCTGCGTGAGCGCGACGTGCTGAACGAGCAGATCCATCAATACAACCTCCTTATCGCAGAAAAACAGGCTGAGCTGGACGAGTTGGAGGAAAGACAGGCAAAGCTTCTGGAGCGCTATCAGCTTCGGATGCGCGCCATGCAGGAGTCCGGCGAGATCTCGGTCTGGACGGTCATCCTGACCTCCGAGAGCTTTGCCGATATGCTCTCGCGTCGCGTGATGGTGGAGGAAATTGCCCGCGCCGACCAAAAGATGATGCAGGAGCTGCGCGAAACCTCCGCAGAGATCCTCCATGCCAAAAACGAGCTGGCCGAGAAAAAGGCGATGCTGGAGAAAAAGAAGCAGAAGCTCGCCGCGCTGGAAACAGAACTGGGCGAAAAGCGCGCACGAGCGGACGAAATACTTGCCGAGCTGAGCGCGGATAAGCAGCGTCTGCTCGAAGAGATCACCCGCGTTGACGCGATGGAAGCCGAGCTGATTGCCCAGATCGCCCAGCGGCAGAACGAGCTCAACGACCAGCCGAAGGATCCCGACGATCCAATGCCTCCGACAGAAAGCGGTTTCCTGTTCCCGGTCGATCCGAGCGGTTTCGTCTATCTCTCCTCACCCTACGGCTTCCGCATCCATCCCATTACCGGCATTCAGTCGATGCACAACGGCGTCGACCTTGCCTCCTATCAGGGCACGCCCGTCTACGCCTCCAAGAGCGGCAAGATCGATAGTGCAGTATACGGCTACGCATTGGGAAACTATGTGGTCATCGACCACGGTGACGGGTTTTCGACCCTTTATGCACACATGACGCATTTTGTCGTCAGCAAGGGGGACTATGTGACGCAGGGGCAGGTCATCGGCTATGTCGGCTCGACCGGCGCATACTCCACCGGGCCGCACCTGCATTTCACCGTAATGTATGACGGAAATACCGTCAATCCGATGAACTACATCTCTCTCCCGTAAATCAGAATCCCGGCAGAGATCTGCCGGGATTTTCGTCACAGCTTTTTTGTGTTCATCAAGATCTCGCTGAGTGCCTCTGCCGCCTCGGTCGTATAGTCGTGCAGCTTGGCGACGTCTCCGAGGCTGACCATGCCAACGAGCTTGCCGCCCTCCTCCACGGGCAGGCGGCGCACCTGTCGCCGCGCCATCAGCGCCGAGGCATTCTGAATGCTCTCCTGCGCGTCGACGGAGTAGATCCTCCGCGTCATAATGTCGGAGACCTTGACCGTTTGCGCGTCGTCGTCGGCGGCAACGCAGCGCAGCACAATGTCCCGGTCGGTCACCATCCCGCGCAGGCGGCCGTCCTTGGTGCAGACCGGCAGTGCGCCGACGTTAAACCGCGACAGCAGCCGCGCCGCGACCGCCGCGCTCTCGTTCGGCTCGACGCAGACGACATCGGTTGACATAACATCTTTCACCTTCATAATACTATCCCCTTTCCGTAAAAACACGCCCCTGCCGACGCAAGCCGGCAGGGGCGTTTGTCTGATGGAAGTATGGGAAAAAAGCGGATGGTTTATACCTTATTTCTGAAAGCTCGCGTCGATGGCCGCGGCGGCCTTCTTGCCGGCGCCCATGGCCAGAATGACGGTCGCAGCGCCGGTAACGGCGTCGCCGCCGGCGTAGACACCCTCACGGGTGGTCATGTTTTCCTCGTTGACGATCAGGCAGCCCTTCTTATTCGTCTCAAGGCCCGGCGTGGTCGAGCGGATGAGGGGGTTCGGGGAGGTGCCGAGCGCCATGATGACGGTGTCGACGGGCAGCTCGAATTCGCTGCCGGCGATCTCGATCGGGCGGCGGCGGCCGGAGGCGTCGGGCTCACCCAGCTCCATGCGGATGCACTGCATCGCGCCGACTCTGCCGTTGCCGTCGTCGAGGATCTTCGTGGGATTGCACAGCGTGCAAAGCTCGATGCCCTCTTCCTTGGCGTGGTGCAGCTCTTCCAGACGAGCGGGCATTTCGGCCTCGCCGCGGCGGTAGACGATGTAAACGTGCTCGGCGCCGAGGCGCTTTGCGCAGCGGGCGGCATCCATTGCGACGTTGCCGCCGCCGACGACCGCGACAGCCTTCGAAACGATCACGGGCGTGTCGCTCTCTTCGTTGTAAGCCTTCATCAGGTTGATGCGGGTCAGGTATTCATTCGCGGACATGACGCCCTTGAGCGCTTCGCCCTCGATGTGCATGAACATCGGCAGGCCGGCGCCGGAGCCGACAAACACGGCCTTGAAGCCCATCTCAAACAGCTCGTCCACGGACAGCACCTTGCCGATGACCATGTTGGTCATGACCTCGACACCCATCGCTTCAAGCTTCTTGATCTCGTTGGCGACGATCGCCTTGGGCAGACGGAATTCGGGGATACCGTAGACCAGCACGCCGCCGGCGGTGTGCAGCGCCTCGAAGATCGAGACCTCGTAGCCCTTCTTGGCAAGCTCGCTCGCGCAGGTCAGGCCGGCAGGGCCGGAGCCGACGACGGCGATCTTGATGCCGTTGGATTCGGGCTTTTCGGGCATTTTGTTGACATTCTCGCGGTACCAGTCGGCGACGAAGCGCTCAAGTCTGCCGATGGCGACCGGCTCGCCCTTGATGCCGCGGACGCACTTGCACTCGCACTGGCTCTCCTGCGGGCAGACGCGGCCGGACAGCGCGGGCAGCGCGTTGGTGGAGGTGATGATCTCGTAAGCTGCGAGGAAATCGCCCTCGGCGACCTTCGCAATGAATTCGGGGATGCGGATATTGACGGGGCAGCCGCCGACGCACAGCGGCTTCTTGCAGTTCAGGCAGCGCTTGGCCTCCTCGACTGCCATCTCGGCGGTGTAGCCGAGGGAAACTTCCTTGAAGTTCTTGTTGCGGACGTTTGCCTCCTGCTCCGGCATGGGAGTTTTGGTCATTGTCATATTTGCCATCGTTCTTCCTCCCTTACTGGATCAGCGCCTTGCCGATCTTTTCGATGCGGCACATATGGCCGGTTTCGTCCTCGGATTCCTGATCGCGGTAGACGCCGTTGCGGTTCATCAGCTCGGCAAAGTCGACCTTGTGGCCGTCAAATTCCGGGCCGTCCACGCAGGCGAACTTGACCTCGCCGCCGACCGTGACGCGGCAGCCGCCGCACATACCGGTGCCGTCGACCATGATGGGGTTCAACGAGACCATTGTCTTGACGCCGAACGGCTCGGTCGTCTTGCAGACGAACTTCATCATGGGAACAGGGCCGATAGCCAGCACCTCGTCATACTGCTTGCCTGCTTCGAGCAGCTCCTGCAGCTTGACGGTGACGAAGCCGTGCTCACCATAGGAGCCGTCGTCGGTCATCAGGTAGAGGTTGTCGCTGCACGCGCGGAACTCGTCTTCGAGAATGACGATGTCCTTGTTGCGGAAGCCGACGATGACGTCGACCTCGCAGCCGGCTTCCTTGAATCCCTGCGCAGAGGGCAGTGCGATCGCGCAGCCGACGCCGCCGCCGACAACGCACACGCGCTTCACGCCTTCCATCTCGGTGGGTCTGCCGAGCGGGCCGACAAAATCGCTGATATAGTCGCCCTCATTGAGCGCGCCGAGCATCTTGGTGGACAGGCCGACCTTCTGGAAGATGATCGAGACGGTGCCCTTCTCGCGGTCATAACCGGCGATGGTCAGAGGCACGCGCTCGCCCTTTTCGTCGACGCGGAAAATGATGAACTGACCCGCTTTTGCTTTTTTGGCGATGAAGGGAGCTTCGATCTCCATCAGCGTAACGGCGGAATTCAGTTCCTTCTTGCGGACAATTTTGAACATGAAATTCACCCTTTCGTGCGAATACAAAGATTTCCGTCTCAAATTATAACATAGATTCGGAATAATTCAACAGGAAAAACTCAAAAATCAGCCGGAATTATGACCGCTTCCCTGCCGAGCTTCTCCCATGCGAAGGCCGGAACCAGCTCAGCCGCGCTGACCGGCTCGTCCGTTTCGGTCAGACCGGCAAAGTGCGCGATCCTGCCGAGCAGCGCCTGCGGCGTATGGTCTTGGCGAAGGTGCGCCATGTCGAGGCTCCTTTCGCGCTTGCTCAGGCGCTTCCCGTCCGGCGCGACGAGCAGCGGCACATGGTAAAACCGCGGCACGGGCAGGCCGAGCATCCGGTAAAGGTAGATCTGCCGCGCGGTCGAGCCGAGCAGGTCACTGCCGCGCACGACCTCCGTCACGCCGCCGAAGCCGTCGTCACAGACGACCGCAAGCTGATAGGCATAGACGCCGTCGGAGCGGCGGACGATAAAATCGCCGCACTGCGCTGCAAGATTCTCTCGCTGCGGGCCGAAAACGCCGTCTTCAAAGCAGACCGTCTCATCCGGCACGCAAACGCGCCAGGCAGGCTTGCGCTGTTTCCGTTCGCGCTCGGCCTGCGTCAAATTCCGGCAGGTGCCGGCGTAGAGAAATGTGCCGTCGGAGGCGTGCGGTGCGGAGGCATCGTGCAGCTCGCTGCGCGTGCAGTAGCACGGATAGGTCGGCAGCTTCGCAAAGGCTTCGGCATAGGCAGCCGCGCGGGTGCTTTGCAGCGGCATCTCTCTGTCCCAGTCCAGCCCCAGCCAGCGCAGGTCGTCGCGCAGCGCCTCGATGTAGTCCCCTTTGCTGCGCTCCGGGTCAAGATCCTCGATGCGCAGCAGCATTTCCCCGTCCTGACTGCGCACGGAAAGCCACGCCAACAGCGCGGTAAACACGTTGCCCAGGTGCATTCTGCCCGACGGGCTGGGCGCAAACCGACCGACCGTCACCGGAAGCTCACCTCATTTTTCAGCGGCTCGCCTTGCAGGTAGCGGCGCAGATTCTCCGCGCAGATCGCCCAGATCTTTTCCTCGGTCTGCGGCAGATGTCCGAAGCTCACGCCCGCAACGTGCGGGGTAATCACGGCATTCGGCAGCGTCCAGAGCGGATGCCCCTGCGGCAGCGGCTCCGGGTCGGTCACGTCGAGGCCGACGCCGAACAGGCGCCCGTCCGACAGCGCCGCCGCCAGCGTGTCCGTGTCCGCAAAGCTCCCGCGACCCACATTGATGACAATTGCATTCTGCTTCATTGCCGCGATGCGCTCGGCATCAAGCCAGCCCGCCGTCTGCGCAGAGTGCGGCAGGGCGCAGAGAACAAAATCCGCCTCCGGCAGGAAAAGCTCCGCGCATTCAAGCGTCGTCAGAACGTCAAAGCCCTCACGCCTGCGCCGCGCCTCACGGCAAACGCCGACGGTATGCACGCCGAGCGCCTTGAGGCGGCGTGCAATATTCCCGCCGAGGTCGCCGCAGCCGAAGATCAGCGCCGTTGCGCCGCTGACCTGCTTCTCACAGCCGAGGTCGTTCCATTGCCCCGCGCGGACATAGGCCGGCAGGCGGCGGCACAGCGCCAGCAGCATTGCAAGCGCGTGCTCGGCGATCGTCTCGCCGAATGCGCCGGACGCGGTCGTCAGGCGCACGTTTTGCGGAAAATGACCGTCCAGATACCGGTCCGCACCCGCCCACGTCATCTGCACCCACGCAAGCGCTCCGGCGTGCGAAAGCTCCTCCGTCGTCGGATTTCCGAAAATGATCTGCGCCGTTTCAATCGCACGCAGGCGGTCCGGGTCTGACGGATAGAGCGTCGTGACGCCCTCGATGGGACAGACACGCTCGTCTTTCGTCTCCGCAAGATAAATCATCTTTTGCATGGCGTTTCCTCTTTAATAGGCAATATCCAGGTCATCCCAGCCGATGTCGCGCTCGTAGGGATTGAAATACTCGTTGATGAGGTCGAGATAGTCGCCGTCGGCGTCGATGGCGACATAGTCGCCCGTCAGATAAAACGGCACGGTGGTCATATACATATCATCCGTCCCGCACAGCACGACCGACTCCGCCAGCCACAGCAGGTTGCGCGTGGACAGGTCGGTCAGCGCATACTTGCCGAAAAGACGCAGCGCCTGCGGTAGCTTGAACACGTTCTTCACCGAGGCCCACTGCCCGATCGCCGCGAGCATGAAGTCGCGCTGCACGCTCACGCGGCCGATGTCCGCGTCGACGTAGCCGTAGCGGAAGCGCACAAGACCCATCGCCTCTTCACCGTCGAGCGTCTGGAGGCCCTTGTTCAGGTGGATATAAAGGTCCTGCGAGGGGTCTTCATAGTTCATATCCATCGGCACGTCGAATTCCACGCCGCCGAAGAGGTCGACCAGCTCGATAAACACGTCCAGCTCCAGAAGCACATAGCCGTCCGGACGGAAGCCGATGCAGTCAGCCACATAGTCCATCAGACTGTCCATGCCCTCTTCGCCCTTGCCGTTGACGCCGTAGGCGCTGTTGATCTTGTGGGGTGTGTAGGTGGAGTTGACCTTCGTGTCGCGCGGAATGCTCATCAGGCTCATGCGTTTTTCCGCCCGGTTGATATTCAGAAGCATGATCGTATCGGTTCGGTCGCCGGATTCATCCGTGCCCGCGAGCAAAATCGTCGTACAGCCGTCCTTACGTGCGCGGTCGTTGTCTGCCGTCGGCTGGCTGGCAAGGAAGTGCGCAGCGCCGACAAGCACACCGAGCAGCAGAACGAGAACCAGCAAAATCCTGCCGAAAACGCGCAGCACACGGTGCTTTTTCTTCTTTTTTGGCGTATAGCTCTGCTGCACCTGCCGCTCTGCAGCGCTCGGACGCGGCTGCAGCGGAGGCTGCGGCGTCTCCTGAACATAGCCATACTGCGGATCGTCGGTATAAACCGGTTCCTCGCAGTCCTCATAGAGCTTATCCGCAAAGCCGCGCTCGTAGGGATCTTCCTCCTCGAACGAGTGGTCGTTATCATAATCATAGGGTTTCATGGTATCACCGCCTTCGCCGCCCATTATACCTTATTTTCCCCTTCTTGTAAATAGCAATGCTCCCAGGGCAAAAAACAGGCTGTTTTTCGTCTTGGGAGCATTGTGATAAAATAAGCGTAATATTGTAATCCGGACTTCCGGTCTCTCTTTCTGCTGTTCTGTAGGCTTGGTCTCGTTCAGCCTTCGTCCATCGGAACTTTTCGTACCCCTTCCTTGACCGTTTCACATCGCCTGTCTCGGCGGCGTTTTAATTTTGCGCATCTGCCTCTCTTGCTGCATCGAGTGCAGAAAAAATGCAGCCCTGTCCCCGTCGAAGCTATACAACTCCGCCGCAACAACGCCGCTTTCGTTAAATGCTCTGGAAATGCTTTTGCTCAGGTCCCTTCGAGAAATGCTTTGACTTCCTCGTCTGTTCTCGGATTGGATCCGAACCCACCCTTTCTGAGACGTTCCACCAATATTTCGTCGTCCGGGAACTCCTTCAGCCAATCCTCGATCCACTCGGTTGCTGTCATACTGTTCTCCTCCGTTTCTATTCTTATTGTACGCAGCATTTTCGGCGTTGTCAATATTAAATTGTTTATTCGTTGGCGACTCGCTCCGCGCCTTGATCTTCTCGTCCAGCGCTCTCGCTTCCTCCGGCGTGGGGATCACTCTGCGCGGCGTGTCCTTGTGGGATCGCTTCAGCCCGTCTCGTTCTCCCTGTTGATTCTCTCTGCCTCTGCTAAGATCTGATCTTCCGTTGCGTCCCGATTCTCGTTCAGATACCTGCACATCTCCAACATTTGAACGTCGTCTTTTAGCGTCAGGAATGTAATCACTCTCGCTCGCTCCTGTATCTGAAAGTTTTGCAAGCAATCGATCAATAGCCTTCCAATTTCTGTTAGTGCCATGTTTGCCCTCCAAATAATCAAGTATTCGCTGTTGCTCATTCCATGCAGCGCTCCCTCCAACAGCGTATAGGATCGTCACTTCTGCACCATCACCGACCCCGTACAGAGCAAAAACGCTGTTTCCCTTTTCTGTAGCATAAAGGTATTTCGTGTTTTTGTCAATATAATTATCCGGACTTCCGATCTCTCTTTCTGCTGTTCTGTAGGCAAGGTCTCGTTCAGCTTTCGTCCATCGGAATTTCTCGTACCCCTTCCTCGACCGTTTCACGTCGCCGGTATTGGCGGCGTTTTTATTTTTCTCGTCTGCCTTCATCGCCGCGCTTCTCGCCTTCTCGTCTTCCGCAAGCCTCTTTACAGCCTCTGTTCGGAAAGTCTCGCTCCCAGAGATATTATAATTCTTCGCCCCTGCAGTATCGTGATACTCGCCTGTTGCGACGAATCGAGCCATATCTTTTACAAGATTCTTGAATGCCTCCGGATTCCTGTCAAGATAATCCTTCTTGAACTGTACCTCGATTACATTGTGGTTGTCGCTCTCTACGAAGTTGTTCGTTTTATTTGTCGTGAGCAGAACTACGCTTAAATTTTCACCATTTGTCGTGAAATTGTCAGCTCTGGCGGAGTGGCTGGAAATACGTAGTGTGTGGTCTCCATCCTCAAGATACGCGCTCTCAGTCGCGCCTCTCTGTAACACGCCAACTTTAATGAGTGCCCCCTCAATGTTCCACGCAGATATTATTTTCTTCCCACCAAAAACAGGAGCTCTATTTTCAATTGCATCAACAATTTCAGAAAATGCAGATATTGCCCTCTTGACAGAATTTGATAACTGTGATACATTGATTTTAATACCAAGATGTTCAGCGGCGGCGGTCACTGGCTTCGACGCCACACCAACGCTTCCCTGCGTTGCGGGGCTCCCAGACAACGGAGAAGTCGCTGGCCTCTTGGTATTGTTTTTCTTATTGAACGTCACGTCTCCGGTCTCGGCGGCGTTTTTATTTTGCGTCTCTGCCTCCATCGCCGTGCTCAGCGCCTTCTGCATCTCCCGCACGGCGTTCTCCGCCGTTCCGATGTCCGTACCGAACTGCCCCTGCACGCGCTGTACCAAGGCCGCCGTTGCAGCGTCGGTCTGGTTCGCGCCCTTGCCGCGCAGCAGATTCGTGATCTTGCGCCACGCCGCAACGATGCCGTGCGCCGCCGTGAACAGGAACG
>JAEDOK010000123.1 GCA_016302005.1 Oscillospiraceae bacterium
CGAGGCGTTTGCGGTGGAATTTGATGCGGTCGCCGATTGTTTTGTTGTTCATAGTCGTTGCCTCCTTTATGTGCCTTCATCATGCCACAACACGGCGAAAAAAGCAATCATCTGAAGGTTAAAGCGCAAAAAAATCCAATTCAACCGCCGGTTGAGAAAAATCAACCGCAAAAACCACCGTCTTTGGCAGCTTTCTCCCGGCAAACTACCACAAGCACTCCCGTCAAAACGCCGTAGGGGCGGCTATCAGCCGCCCGCGTGCAGGCACTTCTTATCGCATTCAATACGCCAACTCGCTGCCGCCGATGAACTCGCGCAGGAGCGAATCGCTCGGCACCAGTGCGCTGTCCACATCCGGCAGCTCGCGCAAAACCTCCACCAAATCGAACAGATCGGGATACTGCGGCACAAGCGCTTCTAAGTCATGCAGCAGATAGGGGCGATACACCGCCAGCTCGGAGGAATAGAACGAATCCACGCTGCAATGGGCGCGCGGCTTAAAGGGCATGATATACTTCTGCTCCCCCTCATCCACACGTGCGCGCATTCCGATCGTCTCCGTCAGCGCGCGTCCTCTGCCCGTGCGGTCGCGCAAAAGCCGCCTGGCAAGGCGGATCTTCGAAGGATGCAGAACAGACCCATCGTGCATCGTGATACGGGTGCGGACGGAGACATACAGCCGCGTTGTCTGCTCCGCGTAGCCCGTAACCTCGGGATTGAGCGCATGGATGCCCTCCATGATGACCAGCTCGCCCTTGCGGCGGCGCAGGGTCTTGCCCTCAAAAACGCGCTTGCTCGTCTTGAAATCATAGCGCGGAAGCTCCACCTCCTCGCCCGCGAGGATCTGCCCGAGCTGCTGCTGGAAAAAGGGAATATCCACCCGCGTCGGCTTTTCCAAGTCGAGCTTATTCTCCTTCAAAAGCGCCAGCTCCTCCTGCGTCAAGGGGGAAAAATAGTCATCCATTTGCAGGGTATGGGTCTCCATGCCGATACGATCCAGCTCCCGCTCGATCAAAAGCGCGGTCGTGGTCTTGCCCGAGCCGGAGGGCCCTGCCAATAAAATCACGGGTCGCTTATCCGCATGCGCCGCGACAAGCGCCGCCGCCTGATGGATCTGATCAAAATATCGCCTGCGGTCATGCTCGATCACCGCGGCAGGGTCAGCCGTCAAAAGCGCGGATAATTGGTCTGTTGTCATTTCATACCTCTCCTTTGGCATATGTGTATTTATATATTATAGCAAATTGCCGGTGATTTTGGTATCCCTTTTTCAAAATTTTGTGCAAAACAGCAAAATGATGCAAAAAGCAGCGTAATTCAACAAAAATTTTTCCACATATTGTCTACTTTGCCTATTTTTTCCATTTGTGTTTTTCCGGCTTGCACGCCGTCGGGGGAAGGGATATAATAAAGGTAGCAGCAACCCTATTTTATTTTTAAGGAGGATATCATGAAACACTTTCTGAAACGCAGTCTCGCATTCGTCTGCATGCTCGCCCTGTTGGTCGGCATCGCGCCCCTCGCAATCACCGCTTCTGCGGCAGAGGAGGTTGGGGAGTTCACGGTCCTGTCCACCACGGATATGCACGGACGCTGCTGGGACGCCAATGTGCTGAATGATACCGAGACAAAAAACAGTATGCTCAATGTCGCAACTGCGGTCAAGGGCATCCACGCCGAGAAGGAGAATGTCATCCTGCTCGACAACGGCGACACCTATTAGGGTACGCCCGTCTCCAGCTACCAGCTCTCGCTGCAAAAGCAGGGTCTGACCGACCTGCCCAACCCGATGGCGCTCAGTATGAAGGTGATCGGCTATGACGCCGCCACCGTCGGCAACCACGAGTTCAACTACGCATGGGATCTCATGAACGATGTCCGCGCCTATCTGGCAGACGGCACGCAGGGCAATGTCGTAACGAGCCTGTGCGCCAACCTCTACTATGACGGCACCGACGGTGTCCACACCAAGGGCGAAAATGTCTTTACGCCCTATATGTTCAAGACCTTCACCGTCGGCGGTAAGGACTACAAGATCGCCATCATCGGCTTTGAAAACACCGACTGCCCGCGTTGGGATGTGCCCGACAACTATCCCGGCATCGTCTTCACCCATCCCGACAACACCACCGGCTCGATGGCATGGGAAGCGGAGAAGTACATCGCCAAGGTCAAGGCGGAGGGCGCTGACTTCATCATCGTCGCCTACCACTCCGGTCTCGGCGACGGCGCAGCCCCCGAGGACATCGAATTCGGCAAGAATTCCGAAAATCAGGTTCTCTCGATGATCAAGAACACCGAGGGCATCGGCATGGTCGTCGCAGGACACGACCACTCCAGCGACTACTCCGGCACCAAGTATAAAGACAAGGCAGGCAACGAGGTCATCGTCGTCAACGGCGGCGGCAACAACCTGACCTCCACCACCTTTGCCATCAACGACGACGGCACGATCACGCTCAAGGCACACGAGGATCTTGCGCTGAAGAAATACGCCGCAGATGCCACGCTGAAGGAAAAGATCCAGCCCTATGTCAGCCTTGCCTCCGACTATGTCAATCGGGTCTTCGGCACGATTAAGGAGGGCGACTGGTCCACCAGCACCAACTTCTACCTTGAGCAGACCGATACCATCGACCTCATCAACCGCGCGCAGATTTCCCGCGGCTCCGTGTACATGGCTGCAAAGTACGATACCGAGGAGAAGGTCGCGGCGCTTTACGAGGAAACAGGTCTTGATCACCTGACTGTCGATGTCTCCTCCACCTCCGTGGTCGTCACCACCGGCTATACCGTGCAGCCCGGCGAGATGTCCATGAAGGATATCTACAAGCTCTATCGTTACGACAACACCCTATATCTGCTCCCGCTGACGGGCGCGCAGATCAAGGAGATTCTGGAATTCAACGCGGCAAACCGCCTGTCCGTCAACACCGCAAGCGGTAAACCGGTCTATAGCACCATCATTGACGATTTCACCAACCCCATCTTCTACGGCATTGATTTCGAGTATGATATGTCCATGGAGAAGGGCAGCCGCGTGACAAATCTAAAGTTTGCCGACGGACGCGCCTTTGAAGCGGACAAGACCTACATCATGGCAGTCAATAACTACCACCTCGGCAACGGTCCGTTTGCGGACTACACCACCACGGATGCCGTTTGGTCGCAGACCGATGACCTCGGCGGCGGCGTGGTGCAGGATCTGATCGCGGAATTCGTCGAGGACGAGACTGCGAAGAATGGCGGTGTCTCCCCCGCACCGTCGCACTGGAAGCTTGTCTACACCGGCGAGATCACAGTCGGCGAAGCAACCGGCAAGTACATCGGCGATCTTGTCGCCGACCCGAACAAGCTGGCAGACGGCGACACCGTCATGATCCACTATCCCGCAGGCAACTCGCTTGTTTCCAATGTTGCTTCCGGCACGAGGCTTGCGCCCTCCACCGATCTCACAACCGGCAAGAATCAGATCGGCACGGACAATGAAACAGTTCTCTTCACCGTAAAGAAGGACGGCGAATCCTTCCTCTTTGTTGATGCCGACGGTAAGTACATGACCTCCGGCGCAACGGGCAACGCTCTGTCCATGACGGATGAAAAGAGTGAATACAGTCTCTGGTCCTTTGAAGCCACTGAGGGCGGCTTCTATATCCGCAATGTCAACGCCGCATACAACGGCAACAAGAATCAGGCGCTGGAATTCTACAGCGGCTTTACCACCTATGGTCTGAAGGAAGGCAACACTGCCTACATTTTCAACCTCTATCAGCTCCCCACCGCCTCCTGCGAGCACAAGAACACCGAAGTGCGCGGCAAGGTCGACGCCACCTGCACCAAGGACGGCTACACGGGCGACACCTACTGCACGGACTGCGGAGAGAAGCTTGCGGAAGGTAAGACCATCCCCGCCCTCGGCCATGACTGGAGCGCATGGGTCACTGTCTATCAGCCCACCTGCGCCACCGAGGGTCTGAAGACCCGCACCTGCGCCCGCTGCGGCGAGGTCGAGGAAACGGCAATTGCCAAGACGGAAGTCTGTGCGGCGGCTGCCTACAAGGATCTTGACCGGACGGATTGGTACCATGAGGAAGTCGAATTTGCCCTTGCCAACGGTCTGATGAACGGCGTGGGCAACGATAACTTCGACCCGAACGGGAATTTGACCCGTGCGATGCTCGTCACCGTCCTGTACCGCTACGAGGGCGCTCCGAGCGTCGAAGGTATGGAGAATCCGTTTAAGGATGTTCCCGCAAACGAGTGGTACACCGACGCCGTCATTTGGGCGGCAGCCAACAATATTGTCAACGGCACCGGCGACGGCGAGTTCTCCCCCGAGGACGATATCACCCGCGAGCAGGTCGCGACCATCTTCCACCGCTATAATCGGGTGCCCGAGGGCAAGGGCGATCTGTCCGCTTTCCCCGACGCTGACACAGTCAGTGCCTACGCAGTCGACGCGATGAAGTGGGCAGTCGGCGAGGGCATCATCAACGGCTCCGACGGCAAGCTTGACCCGCTCGGCAACGCCACCCGCGCCCAGATCGCCGCGATCTTCTACCGCTACATCACAAAATAATCCAAACATTCAAAGGGCTGCAGGCATCCGCCTGCAGCCCTGCAGACTGTCAAAAAAACTACAGTTTTGTCATTGCGAGACCCCGAAGGGGTCGTG
>JAEDOK010000124.1 GCA_016302005.1 Oscillospiraceae bacterium
GAAGGCCCGCTCCGGCGGCAAGATCCGCGTCGGCTTCGAAGGCGGCCAGATGCCTTTGGCTCGCCGTATCCCGAAGCGCGGCTTCAATAACATCTTCGCAAAGCCCCTCACGGCTGTCAATGTCGACGCGTTGAACGCATTCGAAGACGGCGCTGTGGTCGATGCGGCTGCGCTCGAAGAAAAGGGCATTATCCGCGACTGCAAAAACGGTCTCAAGGTTCTGTCCAACGGCACACTCACGAAGAAGCTGACTGTCAAGGCAGCGGCGTTCTCTGGTTCTGCCAAAGCTAAGATCGAGGAGGCAGGCGGAAAGGCTGAGGTGGTGTAAGTGCTTACTACACTCCGAAACGCTTGGAAGATTGCTGATCTTCGCAAGAAAATCCTCTTCACGCTCCTGATCATCCTGCTTTACCGTATCGGTAATGTCATTCCCGTCCCGTTTGTCAATGTCGAGAGCATGTCTCAGATGTTTAACGAGCAGCTCAGCGGCACGATCCTCGGCTTGTTCAACATGATGTCCGGCAACGCGTTCTCGACGGCGACCATTTTTGCGCTGTCGATCCAGCCGTATATCAACGCATCCATTATCATTCAGCTCCTCACCATCGCCATTCCCGCGCTCGAGCGTTTGAGCAAAGAAGGCGGCGAAGAGGGCAAGAAGAAGATCAACAAGATCACCCGCATCACCACGGTTGCTTTGGGCTTGCTGATGGGCTTTGCCTACTATGTCATGCTCACCAACTACAACAGCGCATACAGCAACCTCCTGCTCACGAAGACCGGCGTACTGCCCGCTATCGTGATCATCCTGACCTTCACTGCCGGCTCCACGCTGGTCATGTGGTTGGGCGAGCAGATCACCGAGCACGGCATCGGCAACGGCATCTCCATGATCCTGTTTGCCAACATCATTGCCCGTATCCCCGGCGGCATCATCCTTCCGATTTGGAACGATCTGCTCTGGAACAAGTGGTATTGGGCACTGGCGCTTATCATCGGCATGCTGGCGATCATCGTCTTCATCGTTTTCGTTTCGCAGGCGGAGCGCAGGATCCCCGTGCAGTACGCCAAGCGCGTGGTCGGCCGTAAGGTCTATGGCGGACAGAACACCCATTTGCCCATCAAGGTCAATATGTCCGGTGTTATGCCCATCATCTTCGCGCAGTCCATCGCAAGCTTCCCCGCAACGATCTGTGCGTTCGGCGGCTGGACGACCAACTGGGCTTACCGCAATATCTTTGACAACAAGAGCGCGATCTACGCAGTGCTCTATCTGCTGCTCATCGTCGGCTTCAGCTACTTCTATGCGACGATCCAGTACAACCCCGTTGAGGTTGCCAACAACCTCAAGAAGAACGGCGGCTTCATCCCCGGCTTCCGTCCGGGTCGTCCGACATCGGATTTCATCCGCAAGGTCATCAGTAAGATCACCCTCTTCGGTGCGATCTACCTCGGCATCATTGCGGTCATCCCGATCGTCCTCGGCGTTGTGATGCAGAATACGCAGTTCTCCTTCGGCGGTACTTCCGTCATCATCGTTGTCAGCGTCGCTCTCGAGACCGTCACCGCGATCGAGGCGCAGATGATGATGCGCAACTACTCCGGCTTCCTTGAGAAATAACGGAGGCGGAGCATGAGACTGATTCTGTTGGGAGCGCCCGGCGCAGGGAAGGGAACGCAGGCGGAGATCATCTCCAAACGGCTGCAGATCCCGACCATCTCCACCGGGAACATCCTTCGGGAAGCGATCAAGAACGGTACGGAAACCGGATTGAAAGCCAAGAGTTTCATGGACAAGGGCATGCTCGTTCCCGACGATGTCATCATCGGCATCGTCCGGGAGCGGCTCGCCGCGCCGGATTGTGCGAAGGGCTATATCTTAGACGGTATGCCCCGCACGATCCCGCAGGCAGAAGCCCTTTTGGAGCAGGGCATCGAAATTGACCGTGTCGTCTCCATTGAAATCGCCGACGAGGTGATCGAGGCGCGCATGACCGGACGCCGCGTTTGCGGCACCTGCGGCGCGAGCTATCACATCGTCGCTAACCCGCCCAAGACGGAGGGCATCTGCAATGCGTGCGGCTCCGAACTGGTGATCCGCAAGGATGATACACCCGAAACGGTGCGTCATCGCTTGGAGGTCTACCACGCCGAGACCGAAGCACTCAAGGGCTTTTACGCAAAGCTCGGCAAGCTGCGTCTTGTCGAGGGTAATCAGCCCATCGAGGATGCAACTCGTGATATTATGGCGGCTTTAGGGGGATCGGAATGATCCCGGTAAAAAATGAACGTGAGATCTCCGTGATGCGCCGCGCCTGTAAAATTACCGCGGCAGCCCGTGCCTTGGCAGGGGATATGGTAAGACCCGGCGTAACAACCAAGGAGATTGACAAAGCTGTCCACGATTTTATCGTGTCACAAGGCGCAACGCCTTCCTTCCTCAACTACTCCGGCTATCCTGCCAGCGCGTGTATCTCCGTGAACAATACCGTCATTCACGGGATCCCCGACGGCAGAGTTTTGCAGGAGGGGGACATCGTTTCTGTCGATGTCGGTGCTTACTGGGGAGGGTTCCACGGTGACTGCGCCGCCACCTTTGCCTGCGGAAAAATCTCCGCCGAAGCGCAAAGGCTGATTGATGTCACGAGACAGAGCTTTTTCGAGGGCGTGAAATTCGCGCGGCAGGACAATCGCATCGTAGATATCTCGCAGGCAGTGCAGAGCTATGCGGAGTCGAACGGTTTCTCCGTCGTCCGAGACTTTATCGGGCACGGCGTCGGCGAGCATCTGCACGAGGAGCCGGAGGTTCCCAACTATGTGACGCCCCGCAGAGGACCGAGACTTGTCCGCGGCATGACGATCGCCATCGAGCCGATGATCAACCAAGGCACCGCCGCTGTGCGGGTGCTGAAGGACGGCTGGACGACAGTCACCGCTGACGGAAAGCTCTCGGCGCACTACGAAAATACTGTTCTCATCACCGACGGCGAGCCGGAAATTCTCACCGTCACCGAGGGGCTTTGATATGGATATTTCCAGATCGGATGTCGTTCTTTCCGTGGCCGGACATGACAAGGGAATGCTGTTCTTTGTGCTTGACACAGACGGTGTGTACGTTTCCCTGGCCAACGGCAAGGAGAGAAAGGTGGAAAAGCCCAAACGCAAAAAAACCAAACACGTCCGCAAACTCCCTCGGCCTGATTCGAGGCTCACGGAGAAAATTCGCTCCGGAGAGCCGATACTCAACAGCGAATTACGAAGGGAACTGGCCATATTGCGCCGGGAAATCAACGTTTCAACCAAGGAGGGTTCTTAAACTTGGCAAAAGACGACGTAATCGAACTTGAGGGCATCGTGACCGATGCACTGCCGAATGCCATGTTCAAAGTCAAGATCGGCGGCGAGCATACCATTCTGGCACACATTTCCGGCAAGCTCAGAATGAACTATATCAAGATCTTGCCCGGTGACAAGGTAACTGTTCAGATGTCTCCTTATGATCTGACCCAAGGCCGGATCACCTGGAGAAGCAAGTAAGACGAGACATTGTTCTCATATGGAGGTTATACAGTATGAAGGTTAGACCGTCCGTGAAGCCCATGTGCGAAAAATGCAAGATCATCAAGCGCAAGGGTCGCGTCATGGTAATTTGTGAAAACCCCAAGCATAAGCAGAGACAAGGCTAATAGGAGGTGCTTGAAGTAAATGGCACGTATTGCTGGTATTGACCTGCCCCGCGAGAAGAGAGTGGAAATCGGACTCACTTATATTTTCGGCATCGGCAGAAAGAGCGCCAAGGACATCCTCGCGATGGCCGGCGTTAACCCCGACACCCGCGTGAAGGACCTGACCGAAGATCAGGAAGCTGCACTGCGTGATGTCATCGACAAGAACTACACCATCGAAGGCGACCTCCGCCGTGAAGTCGCTCTGAACATTAAGCGTCTGACTGAGATCGGCTGCTACCGCGGCATGCGTCATCGCCGTGGTCTGCCCGTCCGCGGTCAGCGCACCAAGACCAACGCTCGTACCCGTAAGGGCCCGAAGAAGACCATCGCCAATAAGAAGAAGTAAGGAGGGATATGTAAATGGCAAAGGCTAATGCTAAGAAAGTCGTCAAGCGCCGTCGTGAGCGCAAGAATGTTGAAAAGGGCGCCGTTCATATCCGTTCCTCTTTCAACAACACCATGGTCACCGTTACCGACCTGCAGGGCAACGCCCTTTCTTGGGCTTCCTCCGGCGGCCTCGGCTTCCGCGGCTCCCGTAAGTCCACCCCGTACGCTGCGCAGATGTGCGCCGAGACTGCTGCCAAGGCAGCCATCGACTCCTGCGGTCTGAAGACCGTCGAAGTCTATGTCAAGGGTCCCGGTCAAGGCCGTGAGGCTGCCATCCGTGCGCTGCAGTCGGCTGGTCTGGAAGTTGTCTCTATTAAGGATGTCACCCCCATTCCCCACAATGGCTGCCGTCCCCCCAAGAGACGCCGCGTCTAATTCATTAAGGAGGAAAAGTCAGAATGGCAAAAAATACTCAGCCCGTTCTCAAGCGTTGCCGTACCCTCGGCGTTTCTCCTGCCGTTATGGGTTATTCCAAGACTTCCAACAAGAACCCCG
>JAEDOK010000009.1 GCA_016302005.1 Oscillospiraceae bacterium
CCCTTCTGCTCGCCGGTGCTCTGGGCGTAAACGGTCAGCGTTCCGCTGCCCGCAATGCCGCTTCCGGCGGTCAGGCTGCACTCATCCGCCAGGATCAGATGTACGTCGCCGCTCAGGGTGACGGCATCGGGGATGGTCACTTTTCCCTGCGCCACATACCAGCCGCCCTCCCAGACGGCGGCGTCGGCGGCCAGGACGGTCGCCGCGGCGCAGGTCTGCGAATTGCCCTCGGCGTCCAGATAATCCACCGCGACCTTTCCGGTGTCGTCCCCGCTGCCCAGCACGACCTCATAGGTCGCGCCCTGCTTGGTGCTTTCGTTAAAGCCGTTCAGGTTCAGCCGCAGGGTGACGTCGGTGGTCTCCGTGAGTTCAACGAAAATGTTCGTGTTGCTGTTGTAGACCGCCTCGCCTGCTGCGCCGCCGGCGCCCCAGTTGTCTGCCCACGAGCCGTTGGCGGCAAACTTGAACTGATAGTCGCTGCCGGCGGGGACCTGCGCGTAGGTGATCTCGTAGACGCCGGGGCCGACCTCGGTCATTTTGTTTTCGTCCGCAGCGGGATCCCAGTTTGCGCCGTTGAGCCATACGCCGTCGCCGTTGCCTACCACGCGGATGGCATCAATATCCATCCAGGTCTTCTCCACGGCGCTGATGCCCACGATACCAATGTCGTGGGCGGTGGCGTTAAAGACGACCGTCACGTCGCAGACGGCAGAAACATAGATCGCAACGTTCATGTCCTGGGCGTTGCCGTACCAGTTCATCGTTCCGTCGGAGCGGGTCCCAACGACCTTGATCGGATACTCGCCCGGCTGGACGCCGGTGTAGGTTTTTTCGTACAGACCGGTATCCGCATTGAGGGTCATGAGATTGTTGTCGTCGGCGGGGTTCCAGTCGGAACCGCACAGCTCCGCAACGCCCGCCACGCGGTAGGTCTCGCCCCCCGGCGTGATCTCGTTCGTGCCGTTCTCGTCGGAGAAGAACTTGCCGCAGAGGTCACAGACCCAGTATTCGCTGCCGCCGTCCTCGGTCTTGGTCAGGCTGTGGCCGGTGGCAGAGATCACCCAGCTATCCTTCGCGATTTCGTTTTCGCCGTTTTCATCAGAGAAATATTTGCCGCAGACAGAACAAGTCCAATACGCGCTGTTGCCGCCCTCCGTGCAGGTGGGAGCCTTCGCCTCGGTCTTGGTCAGGCTGTGGCCGGCAGCGGGGATCTTCACGGCTTCTGCCGTGGTCTCGGTCGTGCCGTTCTCATCGCCGAACAGTTTGCCGCAGAGGTCACAGGTCCAGTATTCGCTGTTGCCGTCCTCGGTGCAGGTGGGTGTCTTGGCTTCGATTTTCGTCAGAGTGTGCGATGCGCAGGCAATGCGGCTAATGCTGTATTGCGTTTTTGACGCGAGGCTCTCCGTGCCAAGCGTGTATCCGGCGGGGAGAATGATGTTCGCCGCAGACACAGCGCTCGAAGATGTGTTGTAAATCGTAATACCGGTCGGGTCGCTTAACGCGGAAAGATCCACCGTAACCGTATTTGTGGATAACTGGCTGTACCCGATCGTACCTTTCGCGCCGCCGGTAAAGGTGCCATCCTTTACGGTCAGCGTTCCGTTTTTCATTGTAATGACATGATCTCCGGTAGAGGAAAGGGCGCTGCCATTTTGAATGACCATAACACAATCATTGCTGTAATTGGACTGAAGCGCCTGCGTCGTACCGGTAACCGTCGCGTTGTCAAGAGTTAATGTTCCCTTTCGCGCAGCGATGCCGGTACCGCCGCCGGTAACCGTCACATTCTGAACCGTCAACGCGCCGCCTTCCATGAAAATACCGGTCTTTTTGCTGTAAGCCTGAACGGTGCCGCCCGATGCGGTATCCGTAAGGAGTACATTTGCCGTAGAGCCTTTGGGCAGCTTGAACACATATGCGCCATTTAGACCACCCAGGGAAGAGACCGTCTTTCCGTTGAGATCGATCGTAAATGTGCCCTGTGTCACTTCAATATTCTTGCTCAACTCTACGCTTTGCAGCATTTTAACCGTAGAGTCCGAAGAAGCCTGCGCCGCCGCAATGGCCCCTTCCAGGGTTGCATAGTCTGTTGTTACCCCGCCGCTGGTGACAGAGGCAACATCGCCGACCCCTGCCAGCGCTGTCGTGGGTAGCAGGCTCAGACACAAGGCCAAAGCCGTCAGGATGCACAACAGTCGTTTTTTCATAGTTTTCCTCCTTTGTTTGATGCCGCTGCGCCGAGCCATGCCGCCGACACAGGCAATTCGGCATAGAAGTATTTACACCTGCTATAATAATACATATCGAATAAAAAATCAATGTAGATGGGATAAATTGCATAAAAATGGGATGAATTATTTAAAAAGCCGCATATATTGCAATTCGTCCCACCGTACGTTCTTTCGGCACATTGGGTCAGACGAATTTCGCATCTGTATGCGGCATCTTTTTGCCTTTTTCAGAGGCTCCTTGGTTTCGCTCCAGCAGCTTCCCGAAATAGCGAATCATCGCTTCGGAGGAATCGGTGCTGGTTCGGAGATAGTGGATCTGCGAAACATCGGACAGAATGCAGCCGCAGTGCCCCCGGAAGGTGGGGAAGCAGGTCACCCGCAGATAGGTATCGATCTCCGGGCTGTAATCAACGACCTCCAGTGTCGCGCCGTAAAGCGCCGCATGTTCATAGGCCCGAAGCCACTTGTCATCCATGTCAGGGAACAGACCGCTGAACATGCTGCCGATCAGCCGATCCAAAGTCACCTTTTCCAGAAAGGCCAGAGCCTGATTGCCGTAACGGAAGATCCAGTCCACTGCCCGGCGCTCGTCGTTGAATACCATTTCGATGTCCGCAAAGGCAATCGAGAGATCATCGAAGCACCGGTAATGTGCATGATAGGTTTCTTCTGTGGGGATATTCCCCTCGCTGAAGCGGCTGATGATCAGCTTCTGCTTTGTCTGAAATTGGGCAACAATCGCACTCCTGTTCCGTACGGAATAGGGCAAAAACTCCCCGCTGGTCAACTCAATGACATTGGTGATGTCATGTATCGCCATCACCGCCACCAAACAGCCGCGGCTCACCTTGAGAAAGCTGTCGCCCAGAGTCTTCACGAGATCATTTAGTGTGACCCTTGTCTTGTAGCACTTTCCGCTGGAAGTGTGTATCTGGGCATAATTCTTTTTCATCAGAACGTAGAGAACCGTGCCGATATTGAGCACGATGTCCCTTTTGTCCGAACGGATGGTAATGTGATTCAATTCCGGCATATCCGGCACCTCCGTGTTTTTAATTTGTGCATCCGGGTGTTTGTGCGCTTTTCCACTCGGATTATACCATATTTCACACGCCCCTTCAACCGCCTGTGCCCTGCGCAGCCTGGGAGAGCAATATGTCGGGAGCGGCGCTGCGCTCCTGCAAATGGACGAAATACTTCTGATAAGAAAGAGACTGTCTCACAAAAAGGAAGTGAGGCAGCCCCGCGTTCAGTGAAGTCCCACAGCTTTACCGAGAAGGGTCGCAAATGCAGCCCTTTAATGGATGGCATTGTTATCTCGGAAAGTATTTAGGTGGCATATTTTACTTTGCAAAATATTATATAATCATCTTTCTGTCAAAGCGAAAGGTTCATTTCACGGAAGCATTGCTTTTCCGCAGCTCTTCCACCGTTTTTCCGGTCAGCGGATGACGCTTCCACGGCGCGATTTGCGACAGCGGAATGAGCACAAAATCCCGCAGATGCATTTCTGCATGGGGAATATGCAGCGTCGGCGTGTCAATTACCATGTCGTCATACATAAGAATGTCCAAATCCAAGGTTCGCGGACCCCAACGGATCTCCCTGACGCGGTTCGCCTCCTGTTCAATGCAGTGAAGTACCTCCAGCAGCTCCTCCGGTGCCAGCATGGTACGCAGCTCCAGTGCGCCGTTGAGGAAATCGTCCTGCTCCACACCGCCGTAGGGTGCGGTCACAAGATAATCGGAAACCTGCTTCACCTGACAGTCCTTCCGTTCCTGCAAACGCCTCACCGCCATGTCTAGATGGCCTTTTTTGTCTCCCATATTGGAGCCGAGGGCGATATACGCCGTATGCCAGCCTCTGCTGATCTCCACGGAAACCGTCTCCAACGGAAGACCGATGGGTGCCCACGGCTTTTCCAGCTTCAGCTCTACCTGCTCGATCAGCGGGAATTCCAGCAGCAACGCACAGGCAAGCTGCTCCGCAACGCTTTCCAGCAGCTTCCACGTATGCTCTGTGACAAACGCCTGAATATAATGGCTGGCTTTCCCGTAATCAATCGAAAAAGCAAGTTCATCCGTCAGTCCTGCCTTTCTGGTATGGGTATGCAGGACGGCGGAAATCACAAATTTTTGCCCGAGCGCGTTCTCCTCCGGATAAACGCCGTGCTTCGCGAACACTTCCAAATGGTGTATCGTAATCTTATCCATCGTATCTTTTACCTGCCTAAAACAGCCTCAGTCATCAGAATCGCTCGTTTGTTTTCCTTTACATCATGCACGCGGACAAAGGCGCAGCCCTTCATCACGCCGATCACCGTCGTCGCAACCGTTCCTTCGACGCGCTGATCCGCCGGAAGGTCAAGCGTCAGCCCGATCACGGATTTGCGGGAGGTTCCAAGAAGGATCGGGAAGCCAAGGGTATGCAGCATGTCCACATGGCGGATCGCGCTGAGATTCATCTCATAGGTCTTTCCGAAGCCGACACCCGGGTCCAAAATGATCTTGTCGTCCGCAACGCCCGCGTCCCTTGCGATCTGAACGCAGATTTCCATATCCTTTATCATATCTTCCATAAAATCCTGATAGACGGCTTCATGCCGGTTATGCATCAGACAGCAGGCAGCGCCGTATTGCGCAGTCAACTCCGCTACCCTGCCGTCATGGCGGAAGCCCCAAATATCGTTCACCAAATCTGCACCCGCCTGCAGCGCCGCCTCCGCGACCTTGCTCTTGTAGGTATCGACGGATACGGGGACATCAAAGCGTTCCTTGACCGCTTCGATCACCGGAACCACGCGGGCGATTTCCTCCTCGTCCGAGATCACCGTATGTCCCGGACGGGTGGATTCCCCGCCGATATCCACAATATCCGCGCCGTCGCGAGTCATCTCCTCCGCATGGCGCAGCGCGGCGTCCATTTGGTTAAACATTCCGCCGTCCGAAAAGGAATCCGGCGTCACATTGAGGATTCCCATAATATAGGTTTTGTGTTTTACATCAAATTCTCTGTTGCCGATTTTCATAGTCGTCTCCTGTGATGCTCGTCAGTATTCGATCCAAATATTTTTCTTTTCCTCCGGCCAGTTACACGCCTCCCGCACCGGGCACGCAAAGCAGAGTCGGGATTGTTTATCCGCCCGATAAAGATAGGCGCTCAGGGCTTCGGTACCCGCCGCGTCTTGTTTTCTATGCACCGAGACAGCACTTTGCACGGACTGTATTTCTTCGGCAGTGAAGCCGCAGTCCTGCATGATCTCTCCCGCAAGCCGCGCGCCCGCAATGTCGTGGGGCGTTCCGCTGACGAGCTGCTCATACCTTCCGATATCGTGCAGCAGCGCAGCGGCATAGATCACATCTTTTCCGAGCTTTGCGCCGTCCTCCAGGGCGTAAATATACATCAGCCTTGCCACGTCCAAAAAATGCTCCATTGTGTGACGGCAGAAAACACGGGTTTCCTCCGCTTCTTGCAGGTTTTTCCACAAGGTCTGAAACAGCGGGTGACTCTGTATGCGGTGAACGCGCTCCATATCTCTTATCGAATGCTCCATGTTTTCAGCAATGCACCATCTGCAAGAAGGTCTGCTGCAAAGAATAGTCCTCCGCGAACGCGCCCCGCACGATCGTGGTCACCGTCTTGCTTCCCGGCTTCTGCACGCCTCGCATGGTCATGCACATATGCTCCGCTTCGAGCATCACCATGACCCCCTTGGGCTTCAGATATTTTTCCAAAGCGTCTGCGATCTGCGCCGTCATATTCTCCTGAATCTGCGGGCGTCTTGCAAACACCTCCACGGTACGCGCAAGCTTACTCAAACCGGCAACGCGCCCATCCGGAATATACGCCACATGGGCCCTACCGTAAAACGGAAGCAGATGATGCTCGCAGACGGAATAAAAGGTGATGTCCTTTTCCAAAACGATATTGTTATTAATCGCCTGAAATTGCTTGTTCAGGTGCGTGGCAGGATCCTCATAAAGGCCTCCGTAAATCTGCTCACACATCCGTGCAATACGCTCCGGCGTTTCCAGCAGTCCCTCTCGCTCGACGTCCTCGCCGATTCCCTCTAACATCAGCCGAACACCCTGTTTGATTTTTTCATGATCCATCATGTCCCATACCACCTTAAAATCGTTTCGGGATGTCCGCAATGCCTCAGGTGCGCAGAAATTCCGGCAAACAAAAAAACACCCCGTTGTGAATCAATTCGGGATAAATAATAGTATATCCCTTCACAATCGAGATGTCATTCATCTGTGTGTTGCAACGGGTGCGAATTCCATATCGTAAGACGAGCTTTTCGTTTCCGCGGCAACTCCCCATCCACCGAACACTTGACGCATGGAATCCTATTTTGCATATTATTTATCTGCGGCTATTATACTATGGTCATTCCGAGAATTCAACCCATTTTTGCACCTCCCGCAGAAAAAGTATGGGCAATATTTCCTTGAGAAAAGCAATTCGCAGCGACCAGTCAATAAGGCTCACAAAAAGCATTGGAGAATGTGAATCTCACCATATACCGGCTTCCTGAGAGGCAGCAGACTCCGGGGCTGCGTTGAAATTGAAGAATCAGCGCGCAGTGTTCCTGACGCGACCATATCAAGGGACCAAGCTTGTACGCTCTATTCCTGTTTGCCCCATGTCACCGTCTTCCCGTCGCTTGTGAGAACGATATCTCCCAGTTCATCCGTGCGCAGGATGGTTGCATCCGCGTCCTGCAGACGGGAAATGACCGTTTCGCTCGGGTGTCCGTAGCTGTTCTTCTTTCCGACGGAGATCACCGCATACTGCGGCATGACTTCATTCAAGAATCGGTAAGAGGTGGAAGAATCGCTGCCGTGATGCCCGACCTTGAGAACGGTTGCCGAGAGATCAACCCCGGATTCCAGCAGCGTCTCCTCCGCCTCGTATTCCGCGTCTCCCGTAAAAAGGAAGCTAGTCTCGCCGTAGACGACTTTCAGAACGATGGAGGAATTATTTGTCTCAGCCGCCTCCGGGTCACAGGCGAGGATATCCACCCGCGCCGCGCCGAGGCGGAAGCTGTCACCCACCGTGGGAACCGTCAACTCGGCGCCCTGTTCTGCCGCAGTGCGGGAAAAGGTTTGAAAACACTCGGAGTCATACTCCGTCACGGGAGAATAGACCGTCCCGACCGTGCAGGCGTGGAGCGCGGCAGAGAGTCCTCCAACATGATCCTCGTGCGCGTGGGTGCAAACCACATAGTCCAAGTGGGTGATCTCCCGCTTTTCCAAAACGGTATAAATGATGTCGCTGTCCGCCACATTGCCGCCGTCGATCAGCATTGTCTCGCCCTCACAGAGAACGAGTGCGGCATCCGCCTGTCCGACGTCGAGAAAGACCACGGAAAAATCGGGATCCTCCGGAATCGGCTCCGTTTCCTTCCACGGTGTTCCGCTGACGAGCAGATAGACGCCCCAAAGTGCAATAGCAGTCAAGGCGACGATCCAGCTATATTTTGAGGGGCGCGAAGCTTTTTTAGAATTTCTTTTCGGAAACCTACCGTTTTCGACATACTTTTTCTGTTGCATATGTTATCCTATCCTCACAGCTTATCCAATGCGAGCACACTTCATAGTTCGGCGTGATCCACGCTGATCCTACAACCGGCTTGCCCTCCGATCTCGGAGGGCGCTTTTTTTACGATTCCAATATGCCGTACTTCACCTTGACACGGTCGAGCTTTTCAAGCATCGGCTCTCCGAAGATCCAAAGATAGATCACCGTTGCCGCCGCGTGGACGACATCGACGGGAAAGCCGCTGACGCAGTATGCCAAAACGCTGCGCCACGAAAGCGCCGTATACCATGTAAAGGCGGAGGAGACATTCATAATGATGCCGTAGACCGCGATTGCCATCACCGCGCCGAATATCGACAGCGACACCCGCCCTCTGCGCAGAACGCCGCGCCGGTACAAGACACCCGCCAAGAAGCCCACCAGTCCCATTGCGAACATCTGCCACGGTGTCCACGGTCCCTGCCCGAAAACGATGTTGGACAGGAGCATGGAAAGCGCGCCGACCAAAAAGCCGCCCTCCCCGCCCAGCGCCACGCCGGAGATAATCACAAGCGCCAGAACGGGCTTAAAATTCGGCAGCGCATAAAATGCCGTGCGTCCCGCAACCGCAAGGGCGGAGAGCGCCGCAAGCAGCACCAGCTCCCGCGCGGTCGGCCCGCGCCGCTCAAACAGAAGCACAAAGGGCAGCATGATCTCAAATAAGACGAGCAGCGAGATAAACAGATAGCGCCGTCCGTCCAAGAGAAACACGCCGCACAAAATCGTCGCGGGCACGGCAAGCAGCGCGATGCCGAAGGTCAGCCATGTCCGCCGCGTCAGGCGCTGCTTTTGCGCAGTTAACGGCGCTCGGTCGCTTTTCCTGCTCATGCAGAGCATCAATATCACAAGGGAGATTGCCAAAAGCACATACTGCGCCCCCTGCGGAAGCGGTCTGAAAAAGGTAAATTTCAGCGGCGTAACAGTCTGCAAAAACAGCAGCACGGCGAGCACAAGGGAGACTGTTGCAAGCGTCAGCCGCCACCAGGGCAGCGGTTTTACCGTGAGCGGCGCGGACTGTGCGGCGGGCGCAGTCTCCCGCTCGTCATCATCCGCCGAAAAATCCGACACCTCGATACCGCAGGCATTCGCCAACTCGGAAAAAGTCACGGCATCGGGCAGAAGCTTTCTCGAAATGCGGTTGGCAGCCGTGGTGTAGAAGCTGTTACCGGAGAAAAATGCGGTCGGCGTACCCTCGGCGGCGATCGCGCCGTCAAACATCAAAAGGCAGCGGTCGGCATACTCCGCGCAGAATTCAACATCATGGCTGACCATAATGACCGTTCTGCCGCCATCCAGCAGCCGCCGCAGGATCGCGGCAAATTCGCGCTTGAATTGCGCGTCCATGCCCTTGGTCGGCTCGTCCAGCAGGAGAATGTCCGGCGAAGCCAGCAGTATTTTTGCCAAAGCGCAGCGCTGCTGCTCACCGCCGGAGAGGTCATAGGGATGGCGGTCGAGGAGGCTTTCCAGCCTGCATAATTTTGCCGTTTCCGCAATTTTTGCCTCTCGCTGCCCCTTGTCCGTTCCGCGCAGCAGTTCCTCCAACTCCCCCCGCACCGTCGCGCGGACAAAGAGCGCCTGAGGGTCCTGCGGCAAGAGAGCGACGCGCAGTTTTCCGTCTTTCCACACCTTGCCCTGCTGCGGACGGTGCAGTCCCGCAAGGAGCGAGAGCGTGGTCGTTTTTCCGCTGCCGTTGCCGCCGAGCAGGGCGGTAAACTGCCCCCGGAGGAATTGGCAGGAGAGGTCACGCAGCACCTCCGCGCCGTTTTTTTCATAGCGGAAGTGGACGCTTTGCAGCTCCAGCGCAACACCCTTGCCTGCCCGCAGCTCGCGCGGCGGAACGGGCATTAGGGGATGCGCTTCGGCGTAGTCGTTGAGCCAGCGCCGCGCCTGACTGACCGTCAGCTTCCCGCACAGGCGCAGCGGCGTCGGCATGGAGGCATACAGCGGGTGACGCAGGGCAAGCAGCGTTTCCGCCGCCTCCGTCGGCGTGCCCTCCGCAATCACACGCCCGCCGTCCAAAACAAGCACGCGGTCGGACAGCGGCAGCGCCTCCTCCAAGCGGTGCTCGCTCAAGATCACTGTCGTACCCAGCTCGCGGCGGATGCGACCGACCGCGTTTAAAAACTCCGACGCGGCAATCGGGTCAAGCTGCGCCGTCGGCTCGTCTAAAAGCAGCACGCGCGGCTGCATTGCCATGACCGACGCTAAATTCAGAAGCTGCTTCTGCCCGCCCGAAAGCTCGGAGACATTTTTATAAAACCAATCCTCAATGCCGAAAAACGCTGCCATCTCCGCCACCCTTCTGCGGATGACGGGAGTCTGCATACCAAGGCTCTCTAATCCAAACGCCATCTCGTGCCAAACCTTGTCCGTGACGATCTGATTGTCCGGATTTTGCAGCACAAAACCGATCTCCGATGCCTGCTGCCGCTGATCGAGTTGGGAGAGCGGCTGCCCGAAAAAGTCGATCTCTCCCGTCAGCGTGCCGTGCGGTGTGAGGGCGGGCTTTAACGCGCGCAAAAGCGTCGATTTCCCGCTGCCCGATGCGCCGATCACGGTCAGGAATTCTCCCTCCGCAACGCGAAAGTCAATCTGTGACAGCGCCCGGAGCGTCTGCTCCGGATAGGTAAAACTCAGATCCTTGACTGTGATATCCGCCATTGTACCGCCTCCTTTGCTTCATACATTACGGGGAATGCCGCCAAAAGCGTAAACGCTGCCGCAGACAAAACCGTCCAAAAGTCTCCACTTCCCTGCATCACGGGATAAAACTGCCACGAAAGCTTACCGGTCAACACAGCAAGCAGCACCACTACGCCGAAAACGAGCAAATACGCCAGCGCTGCGCCGTCTCTTACCGTAAAGTGATAAAGGGAAAAGGCGCTGCGCTTCGGCAGTCCGTAACCGCGGCTTTTCATCGAGTCGGCGGTATCGAGCGCGTTTTCCAGCGACCAAGTGATCACAATGGAGATCACGCGCCCCGCATGGCGCAAGCCCTTGCTGTCGGGGCAAAGGCATTTCTGCGCTTCAGACACCTCCCGAATTCTGCGGAGCAGTCTCGGAATGAGTCGCAGCCCCATCGAGATCGTCAGAGACAGTGCCGGGATCACGCGCCCGAACAAAAACACGAATTTATCCGAGGTAATGACGGCATTCCACCCGACGAACCAAAACAGCACCGTTGCCAGCCGCACCGCCGCAAGCACGCCGTAGAGGACGGATTCGAGCGTGCAGGCGTTGCCCGAGGGAAAGTAAAACAGGATCGTCACCCCCTGATGGGTGATGAGCGGGTTCAAGATTGCCGTAAAGAGCATCAGCGGCACGATCAGCAACAGTTGCCGCAAAAAATTTTTCCCGCCGACGCAGGAAAGCGCCATTGCCGCCGCAAGCGCCAGTCCGAGCAGCTGCACCCACGGGTGCGAGACAAACATGGAAAACGCCAGCACAAGCAGGAAAAAGGCAGCTTCCACAAAGGGGTGAAGCTTGGAAAACCCCGTCATACCTACACCTCCGCCAAAATAAAACGGAACGCCGAGACGTCCCGCAGTCGGCGCAGAATGACCCTATCCCGCGCGCAGCCGTTTCGCCTCAGAAAACCGCTGAGAACAGGCGGGAATATACCGACTTGACCCATTTTCAAACATTCCTACTCCGATCGCCTTCCCGAAGAATCCCTCAGTGGCATTTCTGACCCTTTCGTTGGTCGCACGGTTGCCGAGACACAGTGGACTGTTTCCTCCGCTGCCTGTTCCACAATATTCGGCTATATTTTACCACAAATTACGGCAAAAGTAAACGAATAATTGTGTCGAATCGGCGCAAGGCGCATAGACTATAGCGAAGGGGGGCATTGCTATGGCACGCTATGTGCTGAAATTCGGCGGCAGCTCGGTCGCGGACGCCGCAAAGCTCTATGCCGCCGCACGAAAGCTTGCCGCCGAGCACCGCGCGGGACACGAGGTCATCGGCGTTCTGTCGGCGCAGGGCGGCACAACGGACGCATTGCTCGCCAAAGCGCGGGAGATCGACCCCGATTGCAGCGGACGTGAGCTGGACGCCTTGCTCTCCACGGGCGAGATCTGCTCCGTCAGTCTGTGCGCCCTTGCTCTGCGGCGTTTGGGCATCCCCGCCGTCAGCCTGTGCGGATGGCAGGCAGGTCTGGTCACCGAAAATGTCCACGGAGGCGCCCGTGTTCTGCGCTTGGAGGGCGGACGCATTGAACGGGAGCTGCGCGCAAACAACATCGTCTTGGTCGCAGGCTTTCAGGGCATCGACGACGCAGGCGACATCACAACCCTCGGGCGCGGCGGCTCAGACACCACGGCAGTCGCCTTGGCGGCTTTCCTGCACGCCGACCGCTGCCGCATCTACACCGATGTAGACGGGGTTTATAACAGAGATCCGCGCAGATTTCCCGATGCGGTCAAATACGATACGATCAGCTACGACGAAATGCTCACCCTCGCCCGCAGCGGCGCAAGGGTTCTGCACGACCGCTGCGTAGAGCTGGCAAAACGCTACGGCGTAGAAATCGAAGTCCTCTCCAGCTTCCGCCCCCTGCCCGGCACGGTGGTACGGAGATAAATTAGGGAAAGCCTCATTTTTTTGGAAACATTTCACCGAAATATTGTTTTTAAGTGCGTTATTCGTTATAATAACAGAATAACGCACCATTTTTTGCAAAGGAGCGACGAAAATGCAGCTATCGCGGGAAAAGCTAAATAAATTTGCGCCGTCGGAGGCGGTTTGCGCTCTTCTCGGCGCGATGGAATATGAACGGGGCACACTCTGCCGTTCTGTGTTAAACGCACTTCTTCCCATGTTGGACAAGATCTCTTCCTCGCCGCAGGAGGGCTGGCTTGCCTGCGCCTATTCAGAGCTTTGCCACGGGTTGTTTCCCGACCCAAACCATCAGGAGCTGCCCGAAAAAATACAGGAGGGTGTCGCTCTGCTCATTCCCGCGCTGGATGCCGCGCTCGCCTGCGAGGAAGCGCCCTTTGACCCTTTGACTGATCTGCTTCCCTTTGACGAGGCGATGTGCACGGACAGCCGTGTAGCGGAGGAATACGCACGGTTTTTGACGGAGCTTGCCGCCTCGCGGTACCTGTTGACGCTGCGGCTTGCGCGGGAGATCATGCCCTTTGACCCCGCCTCGCACACCATCGGCGTGCGCAATGTCGCAGTCCATACGGCGCTGCTGGCAAAGCAGGCGGGGCTGCCTGTCGATGTGCCGCTTGTCGCCGCTGCCTCGCTCTGCCATGACATTGGCAAATTTGCCTGTCGGGGCGAGGATGCGAAGCGCATTCCCTATCTGCATTATTACTATACATGGCAATGGCTGACCGAACGCGATATGGAGCATATTGCGCACATCTCCGCCAACCATTCGACGTGGGATCTGGAATTTGAGAATCTGCCGATCGAATCGCTTTTGCTGATCTACGCCGATTTCCGCGTGCGCGGCACGAGGGAGAACGGGCGGGAGATCGTTCGTATTTATCCGCTGTCGGATGCCTACGAAATGATCATGTCAAAGCTCTCCGACGTCACGCCCGAGAAGCAAAAGCGCTACCGTCTTGTCTATAGCAAGCTCCGAGATTTTGAACGCTTTCTTCGCGACCGCGGCGTCGGTACGGAGCTTTCCTGTGACGCGCCGGAGCAGCGCACCGCCCGGGATGTGGCGCTGCTCTCCGCAGAGGAAGCGCTGGATGCTTTGCGTGACCTGACCTTTGATAACAACATCCGTCTGATGCATACCATCAGCACCGATGCCTCCTTCGATCTTCTTTTGGAGCAGGCGCGCGGTGAAAAAAACACCCATCGCATCCGCACCTATCTGCGGCTGTTTGACGAATACAACACCTACATGAGCCGCGCAAGCAAGCAGAAGCTTCTCACCTTTCTCTATGAGCTTTTGATGTATCCCGAGGGAGATGTACGCCGTATCGCAGGCAATATCATGGGCGAGGTGCTTGCCAACAGCGGCCCGAAGTACCGCAAGGAGCTGCCCGCCGCCGCGCCGAAGGCGGCAATGGCGCCGACTATGCTCGCCCTTTTGGATGAATCTGTCTCTCTGTGGGACAGCTACATTGAAATGTGCCTGCATCCCGACCATAAGATCGCGCAAAAGCACGCCCTACGCATTTCCAATTCACTGAAAGCCATTTGCGAAACACTCTTTGCCTCCTGCGAAAGCCGTCTCGCACCTACGCTTGCCGAGCCGCTGTTTACGCATTTGGACGCTCTGCCCGAAACGGAGTGCTTCGTCGTTTTGGACGCGCTTTGCCATGTCCCCTGTGAGGCGGTCAGCCCGACGCTTTTTCAGAAAGCCGAGGCGCAGCTTTTGACCATGCTGCAAAGCGGCACGCCGCGCTGGCAGATCGTCGCCCTGCGCTGCATCGACCATCTGCGCTCGTGTGCAAGCGACGCATTTCTCCGAAAGGTCGCCACGCCGTTGGACGGGGAAGACACCATAGTGACATATCTGCGGCAGAAGCTTTTCGGCACTGCGCCGGAGCTGCCGGCGGATATTGGGCTGATCTATCTCAGCAACCTCAAAAACGCCGTGCATTGGACGGTGAAAAACGCACAGATCGACCTTCTGTGTGACGACGTTGCCCAACATCCCACGAACGCCTTTCACACGGCAATGCATCTTTCCAATCTGCTGTCTGTCAGTGAGCATCTTCCCGTGCGCGAACATGCGGGAAAGGCGCTGCTCAGGGTCGCGCCGCTGCTGAGTGTAGATCAGCGCAACGAGATCGCCGTCGATCTGATGCGCGAGCTGGAAAACGGGCAGGAGCAGATTGCCCGTTTTATCCCCGTCTATTTAGGGAAGCTCCTTTGTACCCTCCCCGAAAAGGAGATCATTGAAGCGGCGGATTTTTTAGAGGAGGTGCTGCGCTCCGGCACCGTCCGTCCCGCCGCGCCTGTGCTGCGGACGCTGGGCAGTCTGATTGCCTCCCTCCCTGCACAAAGCACGCAGATCATTGATCGCTGTCTCGGTCTGTTGCTGACCGGTGTTGCGCATTACCATTCCTCCATTCATCAGACTGCGTTGAGCGTGCTATGCCATGATGTTATCGCGAATGAAACGCTCCCGACCGATTTGCGCAAGCACTGTTTTATGCGGATCAGTAAAAAGCTCTTGGCGCTCCTCTCTGAGCCGTCCCGCGGAAAACTGACCTTCTTTAACCGTGCCGCTATGCTCAACCATGTCTACCGCTTTATGGTGCGCTACGAGGTCGAAAACGGCTGTTTCCGTTTC
Organism: Oscillospiraceae bacterium; assembly: GCA_016302005.1. The sequence goes on from JAEDOK010000009.1 coordinate 15,085, forward strand.
CCTGCGCCGAAGCCCGTTGCCTTTTTTCCCGGCACCTTCGACCCCTTCTCCGCCGGACATAAGCAGATCGTCCGGGAGATCAGAGCGCGGGGCTTTGAGATCTACCTTGCGGTGGATGAATTCTCGTGGAGCAAGCGCACCCTGCCCAAGCTCCTGCGGCGCAAGATCGCGCATATCTCCGTCGCGGATCAGTGGGACACCTATCTATTCCCTGACAATCTGCCTATCAACATCGCGATGCCGCAGGATCTTGCCGCTCTGCGCGCCTGTTTCCCCGGTCGTGAACTATATTTAGTCGCGGGCAGCGACGTGATCCGCAACGCCTCCGCCTACAGCACAACCAAGGCAGGCTCCGCAGCAGAATTTGATCATATCATCATCCTCCGCCCCGCTGCCGAGGAGGAGGGCTTGCCGCCCGTTTCCTCCCTCCTGCAAGGCAAGGTCATTGAATTCTCCCTGCCCGAGCAGTTAGAGGGGATCAGTTCGAGCCAAATCAGAGAATTCATTGACAAGAATTTAGATGTCTCCGCGCTGGTCGATCCGATCGTGCAGGCATACATCTATGAATACGGTCTGTATCTGCGTACACCCATGCTCAAGCGTGTCTTAGCTCCGCAGGACTACGCTTTCGGAACGCCGACCGTACAAGACGCGCCGCCTGAGCTGTTCGAATTTCTCCGCCGTACCGCGTCTCCCAGCTCCGTTGCGCTGTATCTGCGCGGCGAGGCGCGGCCGGTAGCATGGGCATACGGTCATACAACAGGCATTGCCGCCCTATACGAAGAATTGCACGATGTCGAGGCATGCTCCTCCGTGCGTCGATGTGCATCGGGAAAGCTATTGATGATCGACGGCGTTCGTGCGGAGGGAGAGCAGACAAGAGAGCTTCTCAACGAGCTTTTGGTGCGTAGTTTGAGCAGCGATCACACCTATGCCCTATGCCGCTGCGCAGAAAACGATCCGGAGCTTTTTAACGCTCTGACGCAGCTCGGGTTTATCCCCGTTGAGGGAGCACCGGGGTTTTACTATGTGGATATGCGCGCACCGATGGTGCTCATTCAAGACGTCCTGCTTTGCATCAAGGACCCGCACCATGACGCGCCGGAGGTCGCCGAGGCAATTCGCGCCGCCCGACCGAAGCTGCGCCGCGCCCTTAGCGGTCTTTACCCCGGCAAGCTGCTCCTGTGCTTCGATGCGGAGCTGCTCAACCAGTCTCTGATGTTCAAGGTGCAGCAGCACAACAATGTTCTCGGTTTACATGGGAAACACTTGGGCAAGCTAATGTGCGTCCCCTACGGCAAAATTCTCTCCGACGAGATCGTGCCGAATACCGTGACGAAAACGCTCCATGTAGACAAGAGCTTTGCTCCGAACGGCGGCAGCTTCTCCGTCGTCGAATACCCCGGCTACAGCTCTTTGGAGAATCAGGTGCGCACCATCAAGGCATTCCGCCGCAGCGTCATCCTTGTGGACGATCTGCTCCACAAGGGCTACCGCATTGGAAAGCTCAATCCCCTCTTTGAGCAGGAGGGCTTGGAGATCAGCCGCATTATCGTCGGCATCCTCTCCGGCAGAGGGCAGGATCTCATGCGCGAGCAGCACCGTCAGGTGGATTGCGAGTACTTTATTCCAAATCTGCATTATTGGGTCACGGAGAGCCTGCTCTATCCCTTCATCGGCGGCGACTCCGTCAGCGAGCGCCCGACAAACGGGAGGATGCTCCCGAGTGCTAACCTAATTCTCCCCTATTTCTATCCGCGCCATTTTGTCGGAACGCCCGACAGCGCCGTCCGCGAATTGAGCCGCACGGCGCTGGAAAACGCATTGTCCATTCTCCGCGCGCTGGAGACGGCGCACCAGCGCAGCTTCAGCACCGCCCTGACCCTGCGGCGCTTGGGCGAGGCGATCGCCTATCCGCGCCTGCCCGACCGGGGCAAGCAGCTTTCCTATGACTTTTCCGTCCCCGCGTCGGCGTATTTGGAGGACGATCTATTGCTGCTTGACCGCATTCGTATGAGAGGAGACGCCGTGCATGGAGCTTAAAAAATGGAAGCAGTTCTGCCTTTGCGGCATGGGCGGCAGCTTTCCCGCAGACGCCGAACCCGCAGATTTCCTGTTTTCGCCGCTGGTATTCTTGGTGAGCCGTGACCCACTGCGTTCCCGCGGGTGGTTTGCCGTCTCGTCCATGGAGGAATTGTCGGAACCGGAGGGCTGCTCCGTTCTGCTCCCGCCGTGTCCCTGTGAAGCGCCCAAGAAACTGCAAGCCTTTGTCCGAGAGCATGGTGCGACAGTCTTAAACACCGCCTTTGTAAACGCCTTTCCTTTCCTCGCGTCTTCCAAAAAGCAAGCCAGTCTGCGCGTGACACTGGTCGGCTTGGGCGATGTGGGCGGGACGCTGCTGACCGCGCTGAAGCTGTTGGGGCGCGAGCTTGCGGAAATACGCATTTTCGATCCCAACGAGGCGCAGTGCCGCCGCTACGAAGCGGAACTGAATCAGGTCTTAAGCCTTGATGACACCTCCCTGCCCCGCGTGACGCTCTGCCCGCAGGAAGTGCTGTTCGACTGCGATCTTTTCCTGTTTACCGCCTCCCGGGGCGTTCCTGCGGTTGGCGCGGAGGTGAAGGATGTGCGCATGGCACAGTTTGAACGCAACCGCGATATGCTCTCAGCCTATGCCAAAGCCGCGAGAGACGCGGGTTTTCGCGGGCTGTTCTGCCAAATCTCCGACCCCGTCGATCAGCTTGCACGGATCGTATTCCTGCAAAGCAACCGCGACGAGGCAGGGCGCTTTGACGCAAAAGGGCTGCTCCCGGAGCAAGTTCAAGGCTTCGGCTTGGGCGTGATGGCGGCGCGGGCGGAGTATTATGCTGCGCAAATGGGCATTGCTTTTTCGGAGGGGCGCGTCTTCGGACCGCACGGAAACGACCTGATCGTCGCAAATCACCCGACGGAATATGACCAAACGCTATCCGAAGCACTGACCAAGGCGACTGTCACCGCCAATCTCCGCGTGCGGGAGTTGGGCTTTAAGCCCTATATCGCGCCTGCGCTCTCCTCCGCCGCCGTGAGTATTCTGCGCCTTGTGCGCGGGCAAACACATTACGGCGCCGTGCCGATGGGCGGCGCGTATTTCGGCTGCCAAAGCCGCATGACGGCACAGGGGCTTTCCGTGCTTCGCGAACCGTTGCATCCTGCGCTGTACGCAAGGGTTCAGGCAGTTCAACATTCGTTAGAGGATTTTTGCTATGATTGACATTCTAATGCCGAAAAAGCAGGAACGACTTTCCGCAGCATTGGCATTTGCCTTGCGTGGCAAAGAACATCGCTTCCTCGGTTTAGGCGATCCGTTACAAGGAAAACGCGTGCTGTTTGCTTTGGCGACGGATGCTTACGGCATGGATGAGCAAACGCTCCGTCTGCTGCGCCGCCTGCGAAGCGACCCTGCCTGCATGGATGGCAGTGTCGGCGCACTGCTTGTGGACGGCGAAAGCGAGCTTTATACCAAGCAGCTTGCGCAGGAGGCGGCGCTCTCTGCCAATATGGCAGGCTGCACCTTCTTCGGCAAGCCCCTCGTTGAAGGCACGGGTTCGCTTTACAATCAGCATATTCTCGCCGCGCAGCGCGGAGCCGGTCTGAAGGAGACCTATTTTTGCCGCACACGGGAGCTGGTACAACGATTGGAGACCTTCTCCGCCCCCAAATATGACCGTCCGCAGCTTCTCGTCCTGCACGCCTCGGAGCGTGGGCGTTCCGGCACGCTTTGGCTTTGGGAGCAGTTGCGTGCGCGTTTGGAGGCATTTTGTGACATCCGAGAGATCCCTTTGCAAAACGGCACGATCTACGACTGCCGCGGCTGCTCCTACAGCGCCTGTCTTCACTTCGCGCAAAACAACACCTGCTTTTACGGCGGCGCGATCTCCGAGACCGTCCTGCCAGCCATTCGTGATTGCAGCGCAATGCTCTTTCTCTGCCCGAACTACAATGATGCGGTCGGCGCGAACATCACTGCGCTTTTTAACCGCCTCACAAGTCTGCTTCTGCAAAGCGACCTGCACGAGAAATATCTTTTCGGCATCGTTGTCTCCGGTTATTCGGGCAGCGACCTTGTGGCTAAGCAGCTCTTGGGAACGATGTGCCTGAATAAGACCGCCATGCTCCCGCCGCGCTTTTGTATGCTGCAAACGGCAAATGATCTTACCGCTGTAAAAAGCATTCCCGATATTGTCGCGCAGCTTGATTGTTTTGCCGCCTCCATGCGCGCTGCCATGTGTTAAGAAGCGGCTTTTTCTGTTGCATTTTGCCAAAGGAGCCGATATAATGGAATTGCACAAATCATTTTTTCGGAGGTTTTTCTATGGAACGCTCGAAGGTCTATTTTACAAATTTCCATACCACCCTGCGGGAAAACCTGCAGCAAAAGCTTTCCCGCCTGCTTTTGACGGCGGGAATGGACAAGCTTCCGCTGGAAAACAAGTATGTCGCGATCAAGCTGCACTTCGGTGAGCCGGGCAACTTAGCCTATCTGCGTCCAAACTACGCCCGCACCGTAGTCGATCTGGTCAAGCATCTCGGCGGCAAGCCCTTCCTGACCGACTGCAACACGCTCTATGTCGGCGGCAGAAAGAACGCCCTCGACCATCTGGAGTCCGCCTATCAGAACGGCTTCAACCCCTACAACCTCGGCTGCCATCTTATGATCGCGGACGGCTTGAAGGGCACGGATGATGTGGAAGTCCCTGTGGACGGCGAATATGTCAAGTCCGCCAAGGTCGGCAGAGCGCTGATGGATGCGGATGTGGTCATCTCCCTGACGCACTTCAAAGGACATGAAGCAACAGGCTTCGGCGGCACGATCAAGAACATCGGCATGGGCGGCGGGTCCCGCGCAGGCAAGATGGAGATGCATTCGTCCGGCAAGCCCTTCGTGGATGAAAAGACCTGTATCGGCTGCGGCTCCTGCCGAAAAGCCTGCGCCCATGACGCACCCGTTTTGGAAAACCGCAAAATGCGTATCGACTGGGATAAGTGTCTCGGCTGCGGTCGCTGTATTGGCGCGTGCCCTGTGGACGCCATTCAGCCCGCGAACGACGAGAGCAACATCATTCTCAACTGCAAGATGGCGGAATATACCAAAGCGATCCTGAAAAACCGCCCGTCCTTCCATATCAGCCTCGTCATGGATGTTTCGCCCGTGTGCGACTGCTACGGTGTCAACGATGTGCCGATCATCCCCGATATCGGTATGTTTGCCTCCTTTGATCCTGTCGCCCTCGATCAAGCCTGCGTGGATGCCTGCAACAAGATGCAGCGCAACGCAGAGGTTGAATTCAAAGGCGATAGCGACGATCTCTTCACCGCCCTGCACACCGAGACGGACTGGCGCTATCAGATCTCCCACGGCAAGAAGATCGGTCTCGGCACGGACGAGTATGAGCTAATTGAGATTTAATATTTCAAGGATTTCTTCACGGCTGCGCAGACCGCTGATGCGTTGGACGATCTCGCCTTCTTGCAGATAGATCAGCGTCGGGATACGCAGGATATCAAATTGCTGCGTCAGCCCCTCCTGTGCATCCACATCCACCATGCAAAACTTGCAGCGGTCTCCATACTCCGACGCAAGCGCCTCCAAAACAGCGGAAAGTGCCCTGCACGGCGCGCACCGTTCGGAATAGAATTCGATCAGAACGGGAAGCTCCGCCTGATCGACCTCCGCCTGATAATTCTTACCGCTCAATTCCGTCATATTGCTCGCTCCTTTGCGCTTTTTCGTAGTTTGCGTAAAGGAGCGACATTTTATTTTATCAGAAAGGAATTTGCATTTTTCACATATATGGTCGATACCGCTTATAAATTTTGTGCATCTTGCATAAAATTTCGTGATTTTTTTTGGGAATACAAATCGACTCTGTGTATTGCAAGACAGTGTTTTTTCTGCTATGATATAATTGTTGGAGAGATTCCATTGTGCGGTATTCCCTTCGACAACAATATACCGCAAAGCAGCGGCAAAAAATGAAAAACGGAGGTAGTTCTATGGAAAAGCTCTTTGGTCTGAAAAAGCATCAAACAACTGTCAGAACCGAAATTCTTGCCGGTCTGACAACCTTCATGGCAATGGCGTACATTCTGATGGTCAACGCAGGTATGTTTGCCAACCCGTTCGGTGACGGAACCAATGTCCTCGGCGTCAGCTACGGCGCGATCTACATCGCCACGGCGATCTCCGCCGTCGTCGGTTCCCTGCTCATCGGTCTGCTGGCCAACCTGCCGCTGGCGCAGGCGTCCGGCATGGGTCTGAACGCGTTCTTCGTTTACACCGTCTGCGTCGGCTTTGGCCTGAGCTACGCGAACGCGCTCGTCCTCGTCCTCGTTGACGGCATCATCTTCATCGTCCTCACCCTCACCGGCCTGCGCAAGAAGATCTTCACCGCCATCCCCGACGCAGTGCGCAAGGCGATCCCCGCCGGCATCGGCCTGTTCATCGCCTTCATCGGCCTGCAGAACGCAAAGATCGTCATCCCCAGCAGCAGCACCGGCGTCACCCTCGCCTCCTTCAACGTGCTTGCCGGTGTGCCCTGGGCCACCATCATGCCGATGCTCGTCGCCATCATCGCGCTTTGCATCATCGCCGTTCTCGCCAAGAAGAACGTCCGCGGCTCCGTCCTGTGGGGCATCCTCGGCGGCGCAGTTCTGTACTATGTTCTCGGCTTCATCAGCGTCGAAGGCTTCGCCGACGGCGTGAAGTCCTCTCTGAGCGTCGACTTCGTCGGCCCGTTCAAGGACTTCTTCAATCTCTCCTTCGCCAAGGTCTTCACGGAAGGCTTCAATTTCAAGCCCTATGTTGACGCCAACGGCATTGGCAACTTCATCCTGATGTTCTCCACCACCGCGCTCGCCTTCTGCATGGTCGATATGTTCGACACGCTCGGCACGCTCTACGGTGCCTGCGCCCGCGGCAATATGCTGACCGAGAAGGGCGAAGTCCCCAACATGGATAAGGCCATGCTCGCCGACGCCATCGCCACCACCACCGGCGCCATCTGCGGCACCTCCACCGTCACCACCTTCGTCGAGTCCGCTGCCGGCGTCGCCGAAGGCGGCCGCACCGGCCTTGCCGCCGTCTCCACCGCCGCACTGTTCTTCATCGCCATGTTCCTCGCGCCCATCGCCGCGCTGATCCCGTCCTGCGCAACGGCTGCCGCGCTGATCTATGTCGGCGTTCTGATGCTCGCCTGCGTCAAGGATCTCGACTGGCACGATCCCGCGGTCGCTCTGCCGTCCTTCCTGAC